>JANXYA010000218.1 GCA_025350345.1 Gammaproteobacteria bacterium | reverse complement strand
GCGGCGGGCAGCAGCTCGGCGATCGCGGCGATGGATGAGGCCAGCACCTGCGCGAACGGGGGCTGCGCGTCCACGACCACCACTCGCCGGGGATCCTGGCGGGCCCGCTCCAGGTAGCCGCTGCGCACGCGCTCGAAGAATTCGCCCGCTTCGATCTCGAAGCGGTCAGCGGCACCGGCGCGCGTGCGGGCGCGTGCCAGTCCGGCCGCCACCGGCAGATCCAGCAGCAAGGTGCGCGCGGGCCACAGGTCGGCATGCACCGCCGCTGCCAGCTGGTCCAGCAGCCCTAAGCTGACGCCGCGCCCCGCTCCCTGATAGGCGTAGCTGGCGTCGGTGAAGCGGTCGCAGATCACCCAGCGTCCGGCCGCGAGGGCCGGACGTATAGCGTTGTCCAGATGCAGTGCGCGCGCCGCGAACATCAGCAGCGTCTCGGTGGTCGGCGTGATCTGCTCGGCGCCTCGGCGCAACAGCAGGTTGCGCAGGGCTTCGGCCACGGGCGTGCCGCCGGGCTCGCGCGTCAGCAGCACCTCGCAGCCGCGCCGCTCGAGCTCGCTCTTCAGCGCCGTGGCAATCGTGGACTTGCCGGCACCCTCGATGCCCTCCAGGCTGATGAACTGGGCCTGCATCAGCTGCCGCCCCCTCGCACCGCCGCATCGGGCACCGCGCCCGTGCGCTTGAGGAATTGCCGCAGCGCTTCGTTGTGCTCGGCATAGGTCGCGGAAAAATGATGGCTCCCATCGCCCAGGCCCGTGGCAACGAAATACAGGGCGTTGATGGCGGCCGGATGCAGGGCCGCGCGGAGCGAGGCGTCTCCAGGCAATGCGATGGGAGTCGGTGGCAATCCGCCGCGGGTGTAGCTGTTGTAGGGTCCGTCCCTCTCCAGATCGCGCCGATGCAGGTTGCCGTCGTAGCTGGCGCCCAAGCCGTAAATGACGGTGGGGTCTGTTTGCAGCCGCATGCCGACGCGCAGGCGATTGATGAACACGGCCGCGACCTTGTCGCGCTCATCCTCGCGCCCGGTCTCCTTCTCGATGATCGAGGCCAGGATCAGCGCGCCATTGGCGTCGGTGAGCGGCAGGTTCGGCTGGCGCGCCGCCCACTGCTGCTGCAGATGCTCCTGCATGCGCTGCAGCGCCAGCTCGTAGAGACGCCGGTCGCTGGTGCCGGCGGCAAAGCGGTAGGTGTCGGGGAAAAAGCGGCCTTCCGGGGCAACTCCCGGCTGGCCGAGCGCCGCCATCAGCTTGCCCTCCTCCAGGTCCCGCCATTCGTGGGTAAGCACGGTGCTGGCATCGAAAGCCTGGCGCAGCTGCGCGAAAGTCCAGCCCTCGACGATGGTGATCTGCTCCATCACGACCTGGCCGGCGTTGAGCTGGGCCACGATCTGCCGCACTGTTTCTTCCGCAGCGAGCTCGTAGCTGCCCGCCAGGGCGCGCAGCGTCTGGCCGTGCAGCCGAAGATCCCACTCCACCAGCCGCGGGTGCGGCACGGCTCCGACTCCGGCCAGTTCGGCGAGTACCGCGCGCAGGCTCGCGCCCGGGTGCACCTGGATGCGCGTGCCCGCCACCGCCCCTGAGTGTTCCTCCAGAGTCGCGTCCAGCCGATGCAGCGCATACAGCGCAGCCCCCGCCAGCACCGCTGCGATGACGGCGAGCTTCACGAGCATTTTTCCTGCGCTAGCGCTCGGCATTCTCGATCAACTCCTGGAGGCGCGCACCGCGGGCGTCGATTTCCAGCCGGCGCCCCTCGTACCAGTGTACGGCCTGCACGCCGAGGCGCACATTGGTCACGAGCAGGGCCGGCGCCTGCGCCAGCTGCTGCGGCGACAAGGGCGCAACTGCCACGGCAAAACCCAGTCGCGGCGCGAGCTCCAGCACCAGGGAGCGCAGGACTCCGGCCACGCCGCATTGAAGCAGTGGTGGGGTCAGCAATGTCCCGCCCTGCACCAGGAACAGGTTCGACATGCTGCCACTGACTACTTCCCCGCCGCCGCAGCACATGAGCACTTCATCGACACCGGCGCTGGCTGCTGCGCGCTGGGCGAGCACCTGCTCGAGGCGATTGAGGTGTTTCAGGCCCGCCAGCAGCCGATTGCACGCCAGAGGCACCGGGGAGAGGCCGAGCCGGAACTCCTGGCCGCTGGCCTCAGGCCAGGGGTGGCGGGTGACGATGCGCGTCGGGCGCTCATCGCCCGTGGGCCGGTAGCCTCGCGCCTTCGCCACGCCGCGCGTCAGCACCAGCTTCACGAGCGCGCGTGGGGAGCCCCCCAGCACCGACTCTGCTTCACGCCGCAGCAACTCCCCATCGGGCACCGGCAGCCCGAGCCGCGCGCAGCCGGCGCTGAGGCGGGCCAGGTGACGATCAAACCATCGCACCCGTCCCTGCTCGCAGCGCAACGTCTCGAACAGCCCGTCGCCGTACTGGAGCCCGCGATCAAAAACCGAGACTGTGGCCTGGGGCACGCCATTGACGAGCGCCACGCGCTCGGCGGATTCTGCAGCAGGCGCCGTGAGCGCGCGTGTCATGTGCCCGCTCCAAAGGCGCGCAGCATGCCGCGCGCCTTGGAGCGCGTCTCGGCCAGCTCCCGCTGCCAGTCCGAATCGGCCACGATGCCGGCACCGGCGCGAAACTGCAGCTCTCCGGCGCGCACAGTCGCGGTGCGAATCAGGATGTTGAAGTCCATGTCCCCATCGCGGTTCAGGTACCCGAGCGATCCGGTGTAGGCGCCGCGGGGGCCGTCTTCGAGCTCCGCGATGATCTGCATGCAGCGATACTTCGGGCAGCCGGTGATCGTGCCACCGGGGAACACCGCGCGCAGGGTGTCACCGGGCGTGATGCCCTGGCGCAAGCGCCCGCGCACGTTGGAGACGATGTGATGGAGGTTGGGGTAACTCTCGGTCACCATGAACTCGTTGACTTCCACGCTGCCGGCCTCGCAGATCCGGCCCAGGTCATTGCGTTCCAGGTCGATGAGCATGACATGCTCGGCGCGTTCCTTGGGATTGGCCAGCAACTCCAGCCGCTCGGGCTGGTCGGCATCCGGCGTACCGAGTCGGCCCCGGGGGCCGGCAATCGGACGCGTCTCGACCCGATTGCCGGACACGCGCACCAGGCGCTCGGGCGATGAACTGAGCAGGGTCGTATCAGCGATCTGCGCCAGCGCGGCAAAGGGTGCAGCGTTCGCCTGCCGCAGCCGCTCGTAGAGTGCCCCGGCATCGGCGCTGGCTTCCAGGCGCACGCGCCAGGAGCGCGAGAGATTGGCCTGGTAGATATCACCCTGCCCGATGTGCACCTGGGCCTGCAGCACGGCACGGCGAAAGTCTTCCGGATCCTGCTCGACAATTGCCCCGGCCACGAAGCGAACGCTCTGCCTCTCGCTCTCCACCGGCCCGAGGCCGGACAGCGCTTCATCAAACCCTGCGAAATGGCCAGCGGCGTCCGCCTCGGCCACCAGCTGCGCGCGCTGCTGCGCATGATCGTAGATCACCGCGCCGCCGACGCGGAGCGCGGCGGCACAAACCGCATCGCGCGGGAGTGGTGGCAGCTGCAATCCCGTCTCGATGCTGGCGGCGAGTTCATAGCCGAGGAACACGACCCAGCCGCCGCGGAAGGGCAATCCGGAGGCGTCAGGGGGTTGCCGCTCCGCCCGCCACCACTCATCGAGCGCTGCCAGGAAAGTCCCGGCGCCGAGGCGCACACCCTGTTGCTCCAGACGCCCATCGCCGCGCAGCAGGAGCTGTGCCCGTGGCCAGGCCGCGAGTATCGAGTAGCGCCCCAGTACACCGGGAGCGGCGCTGTCGAACAGGACCGGGAACTGATCGGGGCGGCGCGCGGCCAGCGCGCGCAATTGCGCATGCGTGGCCCGCACTTCGCGCACCTGCAGGCTGCGCGTGTTCATGGCGACTGCCTGGACGGGTCAGCCCGGCAAGCGGCGCAGGACCAACGTGCCGTTGGTGCCGCCAAAGCCAAAGGAATTCGATACCGCGACGTCGATGCGCATGTTGCGCGCCGCGTTCGGCACGAAATCCAGGTCGCAATCCGGATCGGGGGTCGTGTAATTGATGGTCGGCGGGGCGACCTGATCGCGCAGCGCCAGCACGCAGAAGATCGCCTCCACCACACCCGCCGCCCCCAGCAGGTGACCGGTCATCGACTTCGTGGAACTCACCGCCATCTTGTACGCGTGAGCACCGAAGCTGGACTTGATCGCCGCGGTCTCGGCCCGATCGCCGAGCGGCGTGGAGGTGGCGTGGGCATTGAGATACTGCACATCGCTCCCGTTGATGCCGGCATCGCGCAGCGCATTGTCCATGGCGAGGCGCGCACCCGCCCCGTCCTCGGGCGGCGCCGTGATGTGGTACGCATCGCCGCTCATGCCGAATCCGGCCAGCTCAGCGTAAATGCGCGCGCCGCGCCGGCGCGCGTGCTCATACTCCTCGAGAATCATCGCGCCCCCACCGTCCCCGAGCACGAACCCGTCGCGGTCGCGATCCCAGGGGCGGCTGGCGGTGGCCGGCGAGTCATTGCGCGTCGAGAGCGCCTTGGCCTGCGCAAATCCGCCGATCGCGGTGGGCGTGGTGCCCATCTCGGCGCCGCCGGAGATCACCAGATCGGCATCCCCGTATTGGATGCTGCGCGCCGCGAGGCCGAGGGCGTGAGTGGAGGTCGTGCAGGCCGTCACCACGCCGAGGTTGGGCCCGCGCAGGCCAAAGCGGA
>JANXYA010000051.1 GCA_025350345.1 Gammaproteobacteria bacterium | reverse complement strand
CCGGTGGTGTCCGTACCCAGGGTTCCGAAGGCGAAGCTGCCCGCCAGCGCGGGCAGGTTGAATGCGGATGGATGCTGCAGCAGGAGCGGGCCCGTGCCGGACATGGTGTCGGCACCATTGGTCAGCTGCACGCGGCCGCTCGCCAGGCTGGCGGTCACGGCATAGTCGTAGATGGGTGAAGAGGCGGTGCCCGTCAGCGTGAGCGAGCCATTGTTGGCGGTGAGCGTGGTGCAGGTGCCGGTCACCGATTCCGCGATGGGTTTATCCGCCGTGGTCAGATCCTGGTAGCCGGTGATGGTGCCCGCGGTGGTAACCGTGAGGCTGGCGGCGCCCACGGAGGGCTTGTCGTTGGAGAATCCCGTGTACAGCAGGGCGTACTGTCCCGTGAGCAGGCAGGCCGCGGCCGGATTGATGACCAGGGTGATATTGACGGTGGCCACGTTGCTGTTCGCATCGACCGTCTTGAGCTGGAAAGTGTAGCTACCGGTCGTCGTCGGGGTGCCGCTCACCGAATTGAACCCAGTGGTGGAAGTGCCAAGCATGATGCCGGGCGGGAGCGCGCCGCTGCTGAGCGTCCAGGTGAAGGGCGCGAGACCTCCCGATACCGTCACGCCGGCGGCATAAAGGCTGCTGACGTTGCCGGGGAACAGAGTAGTGGCCTCGATGATCGGTTTGCCCAGCACGTCCAGCGTGGCGCTCGCGTACCGCGTGGTATCAGCGATGGAGGTCGCCGTGACGATCGGTGTGGCCGTGCCGGTGACACCCGTGGGCGCCGTGTAGGTCGCCGTAGTGGTGGTGATGTTGGAGAGAGCTCCGACGAGGGCCGGGTCGCCCGGGAGCGCCCAGGTGACGCCCAGGTTTTTCGGATCCGTCGTGACCGTGGCGGTCAGCACCAGCGTTGTGCCCTGCTGGAGCGATGCGAGGCCGGTCGAGGTGGCCAGCGTCACGCCCACGGTCGTGCCCAGGGGAGGCGTGACGGCGGAGTGCGAGCTGCCGCTGCAGGCGGACAGCGCGACGGCCAGTGCGACCAGGAACCCGGCGCAGACAAAGCGCCCACTCGGCGCGCAAGCGGAAACCCTCAAATCAGCTCTCCTCAGTCGTTTTCTGGCGGCCCGCCGGGGGCCGGCCAGCCGCGTAGCATAGCGGCATTGGGGCCAAAAAGTGTCAACAGGGCCTGGCCCTGCGCCGCAGGAATGCCAGCGCGGCGGCGCCAGCCAAGGCCAGCAGCTCGACCGGCCCCAGCGTGCCGCCGCCGCCGCCCGCTTTCAGGGCCACCGAATTGATGGTCTTCGAGGCCCGGTCCTGCCTGCCGATGTCGTCGGTCACGGTCAGGGTGACCGTGATGGGGCGGAGCGCAGGGAATACGATCGTGGCAATCGCGCTGCTGGCATTGGCGATGCCCACGGCGGGGTCCGAGGTCCACAGGTAGGTGCTGATCACATGATTGGCCGCCGCGGTGCTGGTGCTGCCATCGAGCGTGATGCTCTCGCCCACGCTGGCGGTGTCGACGGAGGTCACGATGCTGGCCTGCGGGTTGAGCGCCAGCCCCACTGCGGCGGCGGCGTTCAGCATGCCGGCGCCGCAGGTAGCGGTCGTGCACTGGCATTCCGCATTCTGTACGTCGGTGTAGTTGTTGCTGCTGTCCTGCGTCAGAGCGGCGACATGGCAGACGCCACCGGGCGGAGCGATGGCAGGTACCGGAAATGGCGTGGCGGCGGCCTGCAGGCGCGCGATCAGTTGCGCCGAGGTGAAATGCGGGTTCGCCTGCACCATGAGCGCCGCGACGCCGGCGACGATCGGCGCCGCAAAGCTCGTGCCCACGCTGCCTTCGTTGAGGACGTTGCCCGGGTAACTGGCATTGAACAGGGCGTACGTATAGAACGGATTTCCCGGTATGGTCAGGCCGTCGTTGCTGGTGGTCTCGATGGAATACAGGCAGGGCAACGTCCAGGGATAATTTGCGTTGATGTTCACGCAGTTGCCGGCGGGCGCCGCGATGCCTACGGCCGCGGCGGTGCTGCTGACATTGCTGTAGCCGACCTTGGTGCCGACGTGGCGGATTCCCGCGACCGCGAGCACGCCCTGGCAGTTGGCGGGCGCCGAGAGGGGTCCGCCATCGTTGCCCGCAGCCACCACGACGAGGTGCCCGGCCTGATTGAGGGCATTGACCGCATCCTGCTCGGTCTGGGAGCAGGGGCCCACACCGCCGAAGCTCAGGTTCAGGATCGGCGCGGGATAAGGATTGGTGGCGATACCGGTCAGGCGCGAGTCCGCCAGCCCGGCCGCCCAGTACATGCCGGAGACGATGTCGGAGAGGTATCCGTGGCACTTGCCGATCACGCGCACCGGCAGGATGAAGGCATCGGGCGCCACGCCGGCAATGCCAATGCCGTTGTTGGTGATTGCGGCGATGATGCCGGCGACGCGTGTACCGTGCCAGTTGCTGTCGACCGGCTGGTCGAGGTTGGCGCCAATACCGCAGCCCTTGAAAAATTGATCGCTGCGCGCCAGATCGGCGGCGTCGATCCAGTCGCCCGGATCGGTGGGATCGCTGTCCCAGCCATCCCCGTCGTTCGCGACCAGATAGGTGTGGCCCGTCAGGTTCGAACTGCAGTTCACGCCCTGGTCGTTGCAGATGAAGTCGAACCCGGGCAGGAGCTTCCCGCCGGTGGCATAGGTGCCGAGGTCCGGATGGGTGTAATCGACGCCGGTATCGAGCACCGCGACCACGTAGCCCCCGCCGGTCGTGAAGCCGCCCGCGCCGTCGGGGCTCTGCCAGGCCGTGGTGGCGCCGATCGCCGCCGGAGTCGTGCTGCTCGGATCCTTCAGGTACCACTGCCCCTGCCATTCACCGTTGGCATCCGACCCGGCGATGAAACGCGGATCGTTGGGAGGGTCCGTGGGAAAGGCCAGTGCATATCGGCGTGCGTCGACTTCGGCGTATTGCACCGAAGGGTCCGCGCGCAGCCGGGAGATGAGCTGGAGCATCTCGGCGCCGGCCAGCGGTGATGCGAGCCGCATCAGATCGAGCCGGTCGTGAATCTCGCGCATGGCGGTGAGGTGCACGCCCGTGCTGGCGCTCAAGCGCGCCGCGCGCGCGGCCGTGCCCCTGATCTGCATGGCCGCCACGCCCTGCTCGCGCCATTTGACGATGATGCGATCGGAGGGCGGCTCGGCGGGAGCGCGCGCTGTCCAGGGCGCCGCCTGCGCGCGCAGG
>JANXYA010000025.1 GCA_025350345.1 Gammaproteobacteria bacterium | reverse complement strand
TCATCGACATCGAGCACTATGCTCCGAATGATCGCGTCAACCTGAATCTGGACTACACACTCAGCAACATTCGGGTGACGTTGCACGAAAATTACTACGGAACGTATCGCGATCAGAATGACTATCCGGGCCAGTTGTTCTCTGCCAAGGAGACCACCGACGCAGAATTCTCTTACCGATTCGCGAATCACATCACCGCGGCCATCGGCGGGCGCAATATTTTCAACGCCATGCCGGATGTCGTCAACGGCGTCAATCCTTTGACTGGCGGCCTCGGAGATGGCGAGCGCTACCCGCGTACCGGCGGCCCGTTCGGCTACAACGGTGCATTCTGGTACGTCCGGGTGGGTGCGACGTTCTGAGGGCGTTGCGCGCTTACACAGGCTCGTAGCGCAGCCTGACGGGGTTTCCCCGGATCCACAACCACCGGGCCAGACGGCTGGCCCGGTGGGGCGTTCGGTCGAGTCAGACACTCCATGCTCCCTCCGGATCACGTTCTTCGCCGCGCGACACTCAGCGATCTCGGTGCCCTCGAAGCGCTCATCGCCTTGTCGGCCCGCACGCTGGGCGCACGCGATTACAGCCACGCGCAGATCGAGGGCGCCTTACGCGGCGCGTTCGGCGTCGACACCCAGTTGATTCGAGACGGCACGTACTTTGTCGTGGAGCATGGGGGCCAGCTTGTGGGTTGCGGGGGCTGGAGCCGCCGTCGGACGCTCTTTGGCGGCGACGCGCGTCCCGACCGCGACGCGAGCGAACTGGAACCCGGTCGGGATGCCGCCAAGATACGTGCCTTCTTCGTGCATCCGGATTTCGTACGCCGCGGCATTGGTGAATCCATACTCGCGCGGTGTGAGCAAGAGGCAGTCGCGCACGGGTTCACTCGCTTCGAACTGATGGCCACGCTTCCCGGCATCAGGTTCTATGCCACGCACGGCTATGTGGCTGGAGAGCCGGTCAAGTGGCCGATTGGCGCCGAGCTGACCATCGATTTCTTGCCCATGGCGAAGCGAACGCCTGACCGCAACTAGCCGCTCCAGTGCATCATTCCCCGCTACTGGCTGGTCTTGCCGACCGTTCCATCCGGTGCGCTCAAGCGCAGCGTTAGCCACAGCACGATGCTCACCATGGCGAAGGCAGAACCCGAGATAAACGTGGGCATCCAGCCGAACCGATCGACCATGAGTCCCACCACCGGCGCAAGCAATCCAGGCAGACTGCCGCCGGTGTTCAGCACTCCTGTCGCCGCCGCCGTGTGGGGCCCGGCCACCAGCGTGCAGGCCTGCCAATAGATGCAATCGGTAAATTGCGTGAACCCAAAACACAGCGACAGCAGTCCAACCGCGACATAGGGGTTGGGAGCGCTGGCGCCGGCGAGCAGCAGCACAGCGACCATCAGCAGGCCGGCGGCCCCCGGCAGGCGGCAGCCCCAGCTGGGCCCCAGGCGCTTGCAGGCCCAATCGCACACCAGCCCGCCCAGCACGGCAAGCACAACGCCGGCGATGAAGGGCAGGGCGTAGAGCCAGCCGCTCTCGAGCACCGTGAAGCCGCGCTCCTTTACCAGGTACAGGAACAGCCATTGCGCGAACAGGTAAAAGACGTAGTTCATGCAGAAATAATTGACGGTCAGCAGCAGCACTTCTCGCTGCATGAGGACCTTGCGCCAGGCCTGCGCGGGGTTCTTTTCCCTTGCGACCGGCACGCGATTGGCCTCGATGAGCCTGAGTTCCCCGGCGCTGACCGCGCGGTGTTCGCGCGGCGTGTCACGGCCGTACCACCACCACCAGGCGGCGACGAGCAGCCCAAGTGGGGCTTGCCAGAAGAATGAGGCTCGCCAGCCAAATAGCACGACCAGTACCGTCACCAGCGGGCCGACCGCCGCCTGGCCGAGCGCGAGGCCGGCGCTGGACACGGCGTTCGGGAAGGCCCAGCGCAATACCGGGAACCAGTTGGCGATGGCCCCGGCCATCACGGGAAACACTGGGGCATTGGCCACGCCAGCCAGGAATCTTGTGGTGAGGAGCGCCAGCATTGCGCCGCCCGCCGATGCCGCCATGACATGCGGCACAAACCCGGTGACGAGTGTGAGCACACCCCACGCGGCCGCAATAATGCTCAGCGCACGGCGTGGCCCGAGCCAGTCGCCGAATAGGCCGCCGGGTATCTGGAAGATGGCGTAGGACAGATTGAAGCTGCCCAGGATCCAGCCGACGTCCTGCCCGGAGAAGTGAAATTCCTCCTGGATGCTCTCGATCGCCACCGACAGGTTGTTGCGCAGCAGGTAGTTGACGAAAGTCAGCAGCGTGAGCAGCGCAAGAATGCGCATGCGCACCGGGATTGCGGGCAGCGGGCGTTTCAAGGCACGGTTACTGGCCCGGTAATCGGAACGGGATTCCGCCCTTGATCACGACCTTCACCTGCTGGAGGCGGGCGATATCCTTGAGCGGATCGCCACGCACCGCTATCAGGTCGCCAAACAGGCCGGGCGCCAGGCGGCCCACCCGATCATCCCAGCCCATGTAGTGCGCCGCCAATGAAGTTGCTGACTTGATCGCCTGCGTGGGCGTCATGCCGCGCGCCACCATGATGGGAAATTGACGCGCATTCAGGCCGTGCGGATAGACCGACGCGTCGGTACCGAAGACGATGGGTACCCCGGCGGCGAGCGCGTGCGTGAATCCCTGGCGCTGCACTTCGGTCGTCTCGATGTTCTTGCGCAGGAACTCTGCCGGCCAGTGTTGCCGCCGCCCTTCGGTGTCGATGTAGTCGCCGTTGTAGACATCCATGGACAGGGCAATGTGGTGCGCCTTGGCCAGCGCGATGTCTTCAGCATTGATGTAGGAGGCGTGCTCGATGGTGTCGGCGCCCGCCAGGATAGCCTCCTTGATCGACTGTGCCCCGTGGGCGTGCGCCGCTACCTTGAGTCCGGCGGCGTGGGCCACGGACACGACGGCCGCGATCTCTTCAGGGCTCATTTCCGGCGCGGCAGGAACACCGCCATAGGCCAGTACGGCCCCGGAGGCGATTATTTTCAGCAGATCCGCGCCGCCATCGACGGCCTGCTGGGCCTTGAGCCGGAATTCTTCCGGGTTGCGGGCTACGCCCATGCGCACGGCCGCCGGAATGTCTTTTTCTGGAACGCCGGGGATCAGTAGGTCGCCGCCCCCGCCCGGTATCGTCAGGTAAAATCCGACCACCTGCATGCGCGGGCCGATCGCCTTGCCCTGATTGATCGCATCGCGCAGATCCCGATCGGACCAGGCGATGTAGGTGCCGACATTACGCACGGTGGTGAAACCGGCCGCCAGCGTCACCGCGGCATTTTCCTCGCTGATCTTCAGCTGCGCCTCGCGGCTGCGGGTATAGAAGACCCTGAGGTCAGCCGTATCAATGGGCCGATCGGTCAGGTGGGTGTGCATGTCGATTAGGCCAGGCAGGCAGGTGTACTCACCCAATTCGAGAAACGGCAGATCGTCGGGGACCTGCCGGCCGTCCTGGAGCGATTCGACGCGCCCATTGCGGATCGTCACCGTGACGTTGCGGCGTGCGGTGTCGGAGCTGCCATCGATCAGCAATCCGCAGTGCACGGCCACTGACCCGGCATCTGGTGTCAGTGGCGCCTGTCCGAGGACCGGCGTCGCAGCAGAGCCGGCCGAGCTCAGAGCCGAAGTGGCGATCAGGGTGGCCAGGAAGCACATGTTCATCTCTCTCTCCGTGTGCGATTTCGCAGAATCATTTGGGCGGCATTGTGGCCCGGTGCCCCGGTCACGCCGCCTCCCGGGTGAGTGCCGGCGCCGCACAGGTACAAGCCGCGGATCGGCGTGCGGTACTGGCTGCATTCGGGGAGCGGTCGCATGTGAAACATCTGGGTCAGCGACAGGTCGCCGTGGAAAATATTGCCTTCGGTGATGCCGAAGCGGTTTTCCAGGTCGAGCGGTGTGAGTACGCAGCGCGCCACGACGCTGGCAGGCATGTTCGGAGCGTAGCGACCGATGATGCGTGTGACCTGGTCACCCAGGGGTTCGCGCAACTGATCCCAGCTGCCGGCCGCGGGCCGCCAGGGCAGGTATTGTACGAAACAGGTCAGCATGTGACGTCCCGCCGGGGCGAGGGTCGGATCGACGTTACTGGCCAGAACGCAGTCGACCCACAACGCCTCGCTGATCTTACCGCGCTGAGCCTCGTGGTAGCAGTCTTCGGCGCCCTGCAGGGTGGGCACGAAGGTGAAGAAGGAGCGCTCGGGCGCGGATCGATCCGCGGGCATGCCGGCGACCCGTGGCTCCTCGGCCAGCACGTAGTTCACTTTGGCACAGGGGCCCGCCATATGGATCGCGGCGACGCGCTGACGAAACCCTGGCTCCAGATCCGCCGGTGCGAGCAATCCCAGAAAGGTGCGCTTGGGATCGGCATTGGAGACGACCACGGTGGCCTCCAGGTGTTCACCGGAATCGAGCGTGACACCCCGTACGCGGCCGCCGCTCTGGTTGATCTGCCGCACAATGGCCTGGGTGCGAACCTCGACGCCCAGGTCACGGCAGGCGCGACCCATGGCCTCACTGATCGCGCCCATGCCGCCGATGACGTGTCCCTGGAAGCCGGGCTGCCGCGATTCGCCGCCGCTCAGCATGTGGAAAATGAGCCCCATGGACGTGCCCGCCTGGTAGGGCCCGCCGTGCTTGCCGTAGACGCTGTTGGCGAGAATCAGGCGCTTGAGCTTCTCGGAGCTGAAGCGCCGCTCGAGATACTGGGCCAGCGAGCCGGTCAGCAGCCCGGTCAGCTCGGACAGATCGCTGCCGCTGAGGCGACGCATGCGGTTCATCAGGCGCAGCCCCTGCCAGGCCTTGCGCCAACCGGTGGCCTGCGCGTCCGGTGGCGCCTCCATGAAGAAGGGCTCGAGGTAATGCGCCAGATGGTGCAGCTCACGCTCGGCGGCGAAGAAGGGTTCGACGTCCTGTGCCGCCAGGTGCTCCAGTTCGCTGCGCATGCGCAGCGGATCGTTCCACCAGGCCGCGACCGTGGCATCCTCAAAGGCGACCTGCACGCCGGGCTCGCATGCCACCATGCGAAGCCCGTAGGAGCCGAGCTTCAGGTCGCGTATCACTTCCGGGCGCAACATGCTCGCGATATACGAGGCGGTCGAAACCCGGCAGCCGGGCGCGCGCACCGGGTCGACTTCTTCGGTGACTGCGCAGCCCCCAATGATGGCGCGCCGCTCAAGCACGAGCACCTTCAGCCCGGCCCTCGCCAGGTAGGCGGCGGCGGTCAGGCCGTTATGTCCCGCACCCACAACGATGGCGTCACAGCGCACGAGGTGTACTCAGTGTAGGGTTCATTCTATATAGACGGCCCCGGCCGGATCACCGAGCCGTCGAAGAAGCGGCTCAGCCGCAAAGCACCCAGCGGTACGGCAGGTGTCGCGCCACTGACAAGGTCCGCTAGCGCGGCTCCCGCGCCCGGGCCGATTCCGAAGCCATGGCCGCTGAAGCCAGTCGCAACATAAAGGCCCGGCAGGCGTTCGGCGGCGGAGAGGATTGGCAGCACGTCGGGCGAGCTGTCGATCATTCCGGCCCAGGTTTCCGCAAACGGCGCATCGCCGATCTGTGGAAAGGAATTCCGGAGCGCCGCCCGGATCTTGCGCAGCGTGGCCGTATCCGGTGGCGGGTTCAATATTCGCTCCCGCTCGAAGGGGGAGGGGCGCGACAGGTCCCATCGCCGCGGCTGGCAGAGTGCGCTCAGAAACTCCTTCCCGACTCGCAACCGCAGCGAGCCCCGTTCCTGCTGGAGCGATGGCCAGAACTTGCGCGCATAGCGCAGGCTCGCCGGCACCAGCGAGTGTTGGAGCAGGCTTCCGTGTGCCACGGTATACCCGCCATCGGCACGGCGGCGGATGGCGACGCGGTCCGAATAGGCCGCGCCATCCAGAATCTGGCGGGTGGGTACCGTGCGCGCGACCGTGCTCTTGACGGTCAGCTGCGGTACGTCGATCTCAAGCGAACGGCACAGCAGATTGCTCCACGCACCCGCCGCACAAACCACGGCGCTCGTGCGAATGACGCCGTGTTCGGTGATCGCCGAGTGCACACGGCCGGCGCTGCGCTCAATTCCGCGCACGGCACATTGCGTGAAAATCCGGGCGCCGCAGCGAGCCGCCCCGCGGGCGAGCGCTGGCGCCACCCGATTGGGCTCCGCGCGGCCATCGCTTGCCGTATACAGCGCACCGAGCCAGCGGCCCTGGGGCGAGGAGAGCACCGAACCGAGCTCCGCCGCGCTCAGCAGGCGCGAATCAAGCTGATGCTGGGCCGCAACCGAAAGCCAGGCTTCGTAGCGCGCGAGATCTGCGGAGGACTCGGCCAGGTACAGGCAGCCGCCGGTCCTGAAGCCCAGGTCCTCTCCGAGTTCCTCCGCGAGGCCATGCCACAAGGACATGCTGTGCATCATCAGCGGCAGTTCGCGCGCGTCGCGTCCCTGTTGGCGAACCCAGCCCCAGTTACGCCCGGACTGTTCGCCGGCGACGCGTCCCTTCTCGCACAGCACGACCGACAGGCCGCGGCGGGCGAGGTAGTAGGCTGCTGAAACTCCCACGATGCCGCCACCAATGATGAGCACGTCGCAAGAGCTCGGCAGGACCGGGTTCGCGCCGCAGGCCCAGGCGTCATGAGAGTCCACTGGGATCTGTCGCTCGCCCGCTTCTGCGGCCTCAGTCATGTCCGGTGCCGGGCTGCTTCAGGAATCGATCGTACCAGTCGATGTAGCGCTTGATGCGATCGATGAGGAAACTCGGCCGGTCCAGATCGTGGTATTCGCCCGGATAGATGATCAGCTGGGTGGGGACGTGCAGGCGCCGCAGCGCTTCGTACATCTGTTCGGCGCCCGTCAACGGTACATTGCTGTCGTCTTCGCAACCGAGAAAGAGCGTGGGTGTGGTGATGCGATTGGCGTGCAGGAAGGGAGAGGAACGCTCGATCCACAGGGGCGTGTTTTCCCACGGCAGCCCCAGTTCGATTTCCCATTCGCGGACATACTGGTCGGTGCCATATTCGCCGAGCATGTTCCCTTCCCCGGCGCCACTGGTCGCGGCGCGGAAGCGGTGGTCGGAGACGATGACGTAGTTCGTGAGGAGCGATCCATAGCTCCAGCCGCCGATTCCCAGTCGATTCGGGTCGGCGATGTGGTGTGCGACCGCGTAGTCCACCGCGGCTAGTACGTCGGGCACATCGACCTGGCCCCACTTGCCAAACAGCAATTTCTGGAAGGCATAGCCGAATCCGGTGCTGCCGCGCGGATCGGGGGCCAGCACGGCATAGCCGGCGGCCCTGATGAGCTGCCAATCGAAGAAAAAATCATACTGGTGCTGCTCGTTGGGACCGCCATGGAGACGCACCACGGTGGGCCAGCCGGCGGGCGGTGGCGGGCCGGGTGGCGTCAACAGCAGCGCGCTGATGCGCAGTCCATCTGCGCTCGGGATTTCAAGGGGCACGTAGGAGCCGATATCGACCAGCGAAAGCCACTCGGCGTTGTGGCGGGTCAGGGCGCGCAGCTTGCCCTTGTCCAGGGCGTATATTTCGGGCGGAAGATTGTCCGTGGTGTAGACGAGCACGGTGTGGCCGTCGGCGCCCACGTCATATTCATTCACCACGTAACCCGCTGGGCTCAGGCGCTCAACCTGTCCATCCGATAGACGCAGGCGCGCCTAAATCATG
>JANXYA010000403.1 GCA_025350345.1 Gammaproteobacteria bacterium | reverse complement strand
GGCACGGCAGCATCCGGCTGCACTTTCTGCAGCGCCGCGGATCACTTCCCCGCGGCCCGCGCGCGTGCAGCGGGCGCTGGAGCTGATTGCGCTCCGCGGCGCCTCGGTGTGGCGCGAGGGTGCACTCGTGCTGCGGTGGCTGACCCTGACGATTTCCGCCGGTGATTGCTGGGTGGTGCACGGCGCGATCGGCAGTGGCAAGTCCACGCTGCTGGCCGCGCTCCATGGCGATCACGGTGTGGCCGCCGGCGGCACGATTCGCCGCATCGGCCACGTCACTGGCGCCGCCCTGGATGAGTTCCAGCGGCGTACGGGCTACGTTGCGCCGGAACTGCAGGCCGCACTGCCGCGGCAACTCAGCGCGCTCGAGGCCGTGGTGGCCGGGGGTCGTGGCGCTTTCGGGCTAGACGGCGCCGTCCGCAGCGGCGAGCGCCGCTCGGCCCTGCGTGCATTGCACCAGGTTGGCGCGCTGCCGCTGGCGTCGCGCAGGCTGGGTGAGCTGTCCTATGGCCAGGCTCGCCGGGTGCTGTTTGCCCGCGCGCTGGTGCGGCGCCCTGATATTCTGCTGCTCGATGAACCCTATGTTGGCCTCGATGCGCGGCACCGGACGCGGCTCGGGGCGCTGGTCAACAGGATTGCCGGTGGAAACCACGCTGTCGTGATCGCCTGCCACCATCGCGATGAATGGCCCCGCTGCGCCACGCATGAGCTGGAGCTGGTGCGGGGCAGGGCGCGCTACTGCGGACCGCTCCGTGAGCACCCGGCAGCGGCCGGAGCGCGGCGCCAATGAGGCGCCGAAGCGCCTGGGCGACGCTCGCCGTGGGGGTGGCGATCCTGGCCGCCGCTGGCGCCTGGCATCGGCATACGATGCACGCCACTGATCGCGACGCGGTGCTCATTGCCGGTGGTGACGCCGGCGGACTGCCGCGCGCCGATCCCGGGCCGGAGGGGTTCGATGCCAGGGCATTGCATGCGGCCGTTGAAATGGCGCGCGCCCAGCAAGCAGGCGCCCTGCTCATCACGCGCCACGGTCATCTCGTGGTCGAGAGCTATGGCGGGAGCCTGGATGCCGACACCCTTATCGACGGTGGCGAATTCTCCCGCACCCTGCTGATGCTGGCGGTCGGCGTTGCGCTGGCAAAGGATGGTCCGCTGGCCCCCGCTGTTCCCAGTGGCGATCCGGCTCAGTTGACCGCACTCATCTTCAAGGCCAGTGGGCGGCGCTACCCGCAGTTCCTGTCGAGAAATCTGTGGCAGCCGCTCAATGCCGCGCCAGCGCAGTGCTCCGGCGTTGGGGTGCGGGCGCGGCCCGCCGATTGGCTCCGCGTTGCCGAGCTGCTGTTGCACGATGGCCGTTTCGAGGGAACGCAGGTGGTGCCGCGCGGCTGGGTGCAGCAGTTGCGCCCGACTGCCAAAGGCGTCGAACAGCCCGGCAGCGGCATCTACAGCAGGCCGGTGAGTACGAGCGCCGAGGGCTACGCCAGCGACGATACCTTTTTCCTGCGCGGACCCGCCGGTACGCGGCTGTGGCTGGTGCCGCGGCTTGATCTGAGCATCCTGCTTGTTAGCAGCTCCGGGGCCAGCCTGACCGATGAGACGCGCTTGCCCAATGCAGTGGTCCGCGCCCTGCGTGATCGCCCTGCCTCGACGGGTGTCGAGCTGCGCGATCTGGTGCCGAACCACTGATGCGGCTTTCACGCTGAGAGCAGGAGCATGCGACCGCTGCTGACGATATTCATCATCTGCGCGATCGACGTGCTGGGCTTTGGCGTCATCGTGCCGCTCGTGCCCTACATGGCCGACCGGTTTGGCGGGGCGCCGTGGGCGATCACCGCCATCCTCGGCAGCTATTCGTTGTGCCAGCTGATCGCGGCGCCGTTGTGGGGCCGGCTCAGCGACCGCTACGGGCGCCGCCCCATTCTGATCATCAGCATGGCGGGCGCCTGCGTGTCCTACCTGGTGTTGGGCTTCGCCCCGGGATTGTCCTGGCTCCTGGTGTCGCGGATGCTCAGCGGATTCATGGCGGGCAATATCTCCGCGGCCATGGCCTATGCCGCTGACGTCAGCCGGCCCGAACACCGTGCGCGCGCGCTGGGCACCGTGGGCGCGGCGATCGCCGTGGGATTCATGATCGGACCGGCCCTCGGCGGTGTACTGGTGGGCAACGATGTGCAATCCGCGAGCTTCCTGCTGCCCGCCCTGGTGTCGGCGGGACTGAGCATCGTGGCCATGCTGCTGGTGACGCTGCTGCTGCGCGAGAGCCACGGTGTGGCCGAGCGCCTGGCGAGTCGCACGCGCGCCTTGCCTGCGAGCGCGCTGCGTACGCTGGCGGCGCGTCCGGCGCTACGCTGGCTGGTGCTGGCCGGAGTGCTCGTCACATTCTCGCAATCGACGCTTGAATCAATCGTCGCACTGTGGGGCCTGAAGCGCTTTGGCATCGGGCCGCGCACCATTGGCCTGATGCTGTTCGGACTGGCGGCCATTACGGTGGCGATGCAGGGTGGACTGGTACGGGTCCTGGCGCCGCGCTTCGGCGAGCAGCGACTCGCCATCGGTGGGATTGCAGCCTACGTATGCGGGCTCGCCATCACGGGCGTCGCGCCCAACCTGCTCATCGCCATCGGTGGCCTGGCCCTGTGTGGCTTCGGATCGGGTGCATTCAGTCCGAGCGTAACCGCGCTCGCCTCGCGACAGGCGGACGCGGGCAATCGCGGCGTGGTGATGGGTACCTACCAGTCCGGCACCTCCCTGGCGCGCGTGCTCGGGCCGTTCAGTTCCGGTCTCATCTTCGGGCGATTCGGCGCAGGCGCGCCATTCCTCGTCGGCGCCGTGGTGACGCTGCAGGCATTGTGGTGCATGCTGGCGGCAAAGCGCGCGGGCGGACGGGAAGTTGTGCAGTGATCTACGCGTTCGAAGGCAAGCACCCGGTGATGGCCACGGCCCGCTGCTACGTCGCACCGGGCGCGCAACTGGTTGGTGACGTCCGGCTGGGAGATGGCGCCAGTGTCTGGTTCAACGCCGTACTGCGGGCCGATGACGACTTCATCGAGATTGG
>JANXYA010000362.1 GCA_025350345.1 Gammaproteobacteria bacterium | reverse complement strand
GCTGAGCTCCTGGCCGAGCGCTGCCGACTTCGCCCATGACTTAGGTGCGGAGCGTGACCTGAAGTGGCTGATGCAGGTGGTGCTGGGGGTACGGCAAATTCGCGGAGAAATGGATATAAGTCCGGCGCGTAAGCTCCCGTTATTGCTACAGAATTCATCGGCCGTCGATCTTGAACTGGCGCAGCGTCACCGAGCCTTGCTGATGCGCCTGGCCGGCGTTGAAGCCCCGCACCCGCTGGCGCCAGGCACCAAGGCGCCGCCCTCCGCCACCGCATTGGTCGGTGAGCTGACCTTGCTCGTGCCCATGGCGGGCCTGATCGATCCGGTCGCGGAACAGTCGCGACTTGAGAAGCAGCTGCGCAAGACCGGCGAGGAGATCGCGCGCGCGCAGGCCAAGCTAGGGAACGAGAATTTCGTGCGCTCCGCCCCCGCGGCCGTGGTGGCCCAGGAGCGCGAACGCCTGGCGGAGTTCGAGCGGGCCCGCGCGGGTCTCGAGCGACAACTGGCGCAGGTGCGCGCGCTTGGAGCGGGCCAGCCATGAGCCGGCTCGGCGATGCGCTGGCGGCCATCGAGCGCGTGATACTGGGCAAGCCCGCGCAGATCCGCCTGTGCCTCGCCTGCCTGCTGGCGCGCGGCCATCTGCTGATCGAGGACGTGCCCGGGGTGGGCAAGACCACCCTCGCGCACACCCTGGCGCGCGTGCTCGGCCTTGAATGGCGGCGGTTGCAGTTCACCAGCGACCTGCTGCCCGCCGACGTCGTGGGCGTCTCGGTGTTCGATCGCACCACGCAACAGTTCCAGTTCCGTCCCGGGCCGGTGTTCACCCAGCTGCTGCTGGCCGATGAGATCAATCGCGCCAGCCCAAAGGCGCAGAGCGCACTGCTCGAGGCCATGGAGGAGCGGCAGGTCAGCGTCGATGGCATCACGCATCCGCTCCCTGAACCCTTCTTCGTCGTCGCCACGCAGAACCCGCACGATCAGCTGGGCGCCTTCGGACTGCCCGAATCCCAGCTGGACCGCTTCCTGATGCGCGTCGGGCTCGGCTACCCCGACCGCCAGGCCGAGCGGGCCCTGCTCCTGGCCGGCGAACGTCACGAGCTGCTGGAAGCGACGGTGCCCGTGCTCGGACCGGCCGAACTGCTGGCGGCCCAGCGCGCCGTGCGCGCCATCTATGTCGCCTCTCCGCTCCTCGATTACGTCCAGGCGCTCGTCGCCCGCTCGCGTGCGCAGTTCCAGCTGGGCCTCTCCCCGCGCGCGGCGCAGGGGCTGGTGCGGGCCGCACAGGGCTGGGCACTGCTGGCCGAGGAGCGTGCGGTCATGCCCGAGCACGTCCAGGCCGTGCTGCCCGCCGTAGCCGCCCATCGCCTGGAGGCGCGCGCCGGCGCCGGCGCGGCCGACGGCGCACGGCTGGCGAGCGAACTGCTCGCCGCGGTACCGGTGCCCGTCTAGACGCCCATGTTCACCGCGCTGCGCGATCGCACAACTGCGCGCGTCGCGGCCTGGGCGCGCCGGCGCCAGGGACTGGATGAGTTGCCGCTGGTCCTGCAGGCGCGACGGCTGTATATCCTGCCGACCCGCCCAGGTTTGGGCTTCGGGCTGCTGATGTTCGTGATGCTCATCGCCGGGCTCAACTACACCAACAGCCTGGCCCTGCTCCTGACCTTCATGCTCGCCTCCTTCGTGCTCGTGGGCATGCACGAGTGCCAACGCACGCTCAACGGCCTGGAACTGGTCCTCGCGCAGGCGGCGGACTGCCACGCCGGGAGCGAGGGCCTGATCGAACTGCGCTTCGTCAACCGCGGGGCCCAGCTCCGGCGCGCGTTCTTGGTGCGCGTGCGCGGCGCGCGCCCCAGCCACTTCGATCTGGACGCCGACGCACAGGTCACGGTGCGCTTGCCCTTCCCCGCGCCGCGGCGCGGGCGGCAACGGATCGAACGCCTCGAGCTGGCGAGCACCGCACCCTTTGGGCTGTTCCGCTGCTGGACCTGGCTGCACCTGCCGCTCGAGGCGATCGTCTATCCGGCTCCGCTCGGCACCCGGCCGCTCCCCTTTGGGGGAGAAAGCCGCAGCTCGCGCGAGTCGCGCGCCAGTTCGCCGGCCGAAGAGGAATGGATGAGCCTGCGCAACTACCAGCCGGGCGACAGTCCGCGCAGCATCGCGTGGAAGGCCTGGGCGCGCGGCGCGCCACTCATGGTCGCTCAATACCAGGGCACGGGCGGCAGCGAGCACCTGCTCAGTTTCGCGGGCCTGGAGGCGCTCGACCTGGAGGCCAGGCTCAGCCAGCTGAGCGCCTGGGTTCTCGAGTGTGCGCGCCCCGATGCCGCCTGCGCACTGCAGCTACCGGGTGTGGACTTGCCCCTCGGGCGCGGCGCGGCGCACCGCACCAGCCTGCTGCGTGCCCTCGCCCTGTACGGATTGGAAGCCCCAGGCGGGGAACGCCCGGACGGTGCCGCTTGAACACCCCCGCAGCCGCGATGCCGGCCCCCAGTGCCCTGAGTCCGGGTCGCGCGGCCGCGGGGCTCGGCATCACGGCGCTGCTGGTGACCGCGGCGCTGAACTGGCAGCACCTCGCGTGGTGGTGCCTGCCCCTGCTGGTGCTGGCCAGCGCGCTGCACTTGCGGGCGGCGCTGCGCGGACAGGCTCTGCCCGGCAGGCTCGCGCGCCTCGGCCTGGCGCTGATCCTGACGGCCGGCGTGCTCGCCAGCTTTCGCACCCTCAATGGCCTGGCTGCGGGCGCCACGCTGCTGGCGGCGATGACGGCCGCGAAGCTGTTTGAAGCGCGTGCGGTGCGCGACTGGTACGTGATCGTGGGCGCGACGCTGTTCCTGCTGCTCGCGGCCTGCCTGGACCGCCAGCAGCTCTGGCGCCTGCCGCTCTACGCGCTCAGCCTGTGGCTGAGCGCTGCCGCCCTGCGGGGCCTGGGCGGAGGCACTGCGCTGCCGGCGCCGAGGCTGCTGCGCGATTCTGCCCGCCAGCTGCTCTATGCCCTGCCGCTGGCCATCGTTTTCTTTCTGTTCTTTCCGCGGCTGCCCGGCGCCTTCTGGTCACTGTCGAGCGATGATTCGGCCATCACCGGGCTCGCCGACCAGATGAGCCCGGGCAGCATCGCGCAGCTCACGGAGTCCGACGAGCCGGCCCTGCGCGCGCGCTTTGCCGGAGCCCTCCCGCCGGTGCAGGAGCGCTACTGGCGCGGCCCGGTGCTGCACGATTTTGACGGCTTCAGCTGGCGCCGCCATCGCGGCGCGCTCGCCAGCCCGAACGCCGTGCAATATCGCGGCGCGGCCTACCACTACAGCCTCACGCTGGAGCCCAATTCACACCGCACCGTCGTCGCACTGGAACTGGCCGATCCGGCCGGTGCCCCATTCGCACAATTCACCGATGACTTCCAGCTCATCTCGCGCCGCCCGCTCACCCAGCCGCAAAGCTACGAATTCAGCTCCTATCCGCAGGCCGTACGCGCCCGGGATTTGCCGCCCGCGGCGGGCAGCGTCGATCTGGCTCTGCCGGGTGAGCGGAATCCGCGCGCACGGGAACTGGCGCTGCGCCTGCGCGCCACCGCTCCGGGCGATGAGGCCTTCGTGCGCAGCGTGCTCAACTATCTGCGCGACGGCGGCTTCGTCTACACCACCACGCCGCAATTGCTGGGGCGCGATTCGGTCGATGACCTGCTATTCAGGACGCGCCAGGGTTTCTGCGGCCACTACGCCTCGGCCTTCGTCGATCTGATGCGCGCCGGTGGTGTGCCAGCGCGGGTGGTGACCGGATACCTGGGCGGTGCCTGGAATCCCATCGGCGGCTACCTGCTGGTGCGCCAGGCGGACGCCCATGCCTGGGCAGAGGTGTGGCTGGCCGGACGGGGCTGGGTGCGCGCCGACCCGACGGCGATGGTGGCGCCGGATCGATTGAATCGCGAGTTGCTGCAGTTCGGGTCCGCTGCCGCCGGGTCCGGCTTCCGCCTGGGCGCGGCCAGCCAGTGGCTGACAGCGTTGCTGCAGAGCTGGGATGCGCTCAACGCCTGGTGGCAG
>JANXYA010000348.1 GCA_025350345.1 Gammaproteobacteria bacterium | reverse complement strand
CCATCGTCTGCGGCGACAGCCACACGAGCACCCACGGCGCCTTCGGCGCGCTCGCCTTCGGCATCGGCACCACCGAGGTGGCGCACGTGCTCGCCACCCAGTGTCTGCTGCAGCGCCGGCCGAAGACCTTCGCCATCGAGGTCGACGGCGCGCTCGGCGCCGCCGTCACGGCCAAGGATCTGATCCTCGCCATCATTGCCCGGATCGGCATCGCCGGTGGCACGGGCCACGTCCTGGAGTATCGCGGCAGCGCGGTGCGCGCCCTCACGATGGATGAGCGCATGACGGTGTGCAACATGTCGATCGAGGCCGGCGCCAAGGCCGGCATGATTGCACCGGACGAGACGACCTTTGAGTACCTGGCGAGCCGGCCGCGTGCGCCCAAGGGCGCGGCCTGGGAGCGATCGCTCGAGGCCTGGCGCGCGCTGGCAACGGATGAGGGCGCGCGCTTTGATCGCGAAGTGCGGCTCGATGCAGGCGCGATCGAGCCCATGATCAGCTACGGCACCCATCCAGGCATGGTGATGCCCATCGGTGATCGCATTCCGGGCCGGAGCGACGATGCGGTCTTCAACAAGGCGCTGGCGTACATGGGTTTCAGCGCCGGGGCGCCGATCCGCGGCCAGCCGGTCAACGTGGTGTTCATCGGCAGCTGCACCAATGGGCGCCTCTCGGACCTGCGCGCCGCCGCGCAGGTGCTGCGCGGCCGAAAGGTCGCGCGTGGCCTCCAGCTGCTCGTGGTCCCCGGCTCCCAGCAGGTCAAGCGGGCCGCGGAAGCGGAAGGGCTGGATCGCATCTTCATCGAGGCCGGTGGCGACTGGCGCGAATCGGGCTGCTCCATGTGCATCGGCATGAACGGCGACACCGTCGGTGCCGGTCAATACGCCGTGAGCACCAGCAACCGCAATTTCGAGGGCCGCCAGGGCCCCGGTGCACGCACGCTCCTCGCCAGCCCCCTCACGGCCGCGGCGAGCGCGGTGCGCGGCCGGGTCACCGATCCGCGCGATCTGCTCAACGGCTAGCCCCATGGAGCCCATCACCCAGATCCGCTCGCGTACGCTCGTGCTGCCGTACACGAATATCGACACCGACCAGATCATCCCGGCGCGCTTCCTGCGTACCACAGCGCGTGCCGGGCTCGGCAGGCAACTGTTTTCCGATTGGCGCTATCAGGCCGACGGGGCGGCGAAGGCTGATTTTCCCCTGAACCAGCCGGCCGGGAAGGGCTGCGAGATCCTCGTGGCCGGCCGGAATTTCGGCTGCGGCTCCTCGCGTGAACACGCGCCCTGGGCGCTGCTCGACTACGGCTTTCGCGCCGTGATCAGTGCGGAGATCGCCGACATCTTCTGCAACAACGCCCTCAAGAATGGCTTGCTCCCGATCGTGGTCAGCGAAGGCCACGCGGCGTGGCTCCTCTCGCACCCCGGCACGGAACTGCTCATCGACCTCGAGGCCGGCCGCATCACCCGCCCCGATGGCGCCCACCTGCCCTTTCGGATCGAGCGCTTCGCGCGCTACTGCCTGCTCAATGGCGTCGATGAACTCGGGTTCCTGCGCTCGCAGGAGCCGGCCATCGCGCGCTTTGAAAGCGCGCGGGAAAGCGCGCGGGCATGAGGGCCAGCATCGCGGTCCTCGCGGGCGATGGCATCGGACCGGAAGTGACGGCCGAGGCGGTTGGTGTGCTGAAGATCGTGGCCGCACGATTCGGCCATGAGTTCAGCCTGCAGGGGGCGCCGTTTGGCGGCATCGCGATCGATGAGAGCAATGATCCCCTGCCCCCGCGCACCCTCGAGCTGTGCCTCGGGGCTGATGCGGTGCTGCTGGGCGCCATCGGCGGCCCGAAATGGTCCTCGCCCCACTCGACGGTGCGCCCGGAGCAAGGGCTGCTGCGCCTGCGCAAGGAACTCGGTGTCTACGCCAACCTGCGCCCGATCACCGTACACCCTGCGTTGCGCCATGCTTCCACGCTGAAGTCCGAGGTGATCGAGGGCGTCGATCTGCTGTTCGTGCGTGAGCTCACCGGTGGCATCTATTTCGGCACCAAGACGCGCACCGCCGAGGCGGCCAGCGACCTGTGCGTCTATTCGGTCGCCGAGATCGAGCGGATCATGCGCGTCGCTGCTCGCCTGGCGCGCGAGCGGCGCGGGAAACTCGTCTCGATCGACAAGGCCAACGTGCTCGAGACCTCGCGCCTGTGGCGCGAAGTCTGCGCTCGCCTGATGCGCACCGAGTTTCCCGAGGTGCAGCTCGAGCACATGCTCGTTGACGCCGCCGCCATGCATCTGCTGCGCCGCCCGCGTGATTTCGACGTGGCGGTGACCGAAAACATGTTCGGCGACATCCTCACCGATGAGGCCTCGATGCTGGCCGGC
Organism: Gammaproteobacteria bacterium; assembly: GCA_025350345.1. Taxonomy (GTDB): domain Bacteria; phylum Pseudomonadota; class Gammaproteobacteria; order Steroidobacterales; family Steroidobacteraceae; genus FEN-1191. The sequence continues at coordinate 1,895 of JANXYA010000348.1, read as the reverse complement.
TCACTCGGCCTGCTGCCTTCCGCTTCACTGGGTGAGGGCCGCCGCGGCCTGTACGAGCCCATTCACGGTTCGGCGCCGGACATTGCAGGCCAGGGCATCGCCAATCCTTACGGGGCCATACTCAGCGCCGCGCTTCTGCTGCGTCTCTCCCTGGGCCTGAGCGCCGAGGCGGCGGCCGTGGAAACGGCCGTGTCGGCCGCGATCATGGCCGGCGTCCACACGCCCGATATTGCCGCGCCAGGCAAGCCTCCCGTCACCACGCAAGCGGCCGGCGCCGCCGTCGGCGCTGCACTCCGCTAGGTGGCGGCATCGCCAAGGTGCGCGATGGCATTGGCGTAGTAGTGGAGCAGGGCGAGCTCGGCGGGATTCACCCGGTAGCGGCCATCCTGCCCGATCACCAGGTTCCTCAGGGTCAACATCCTCAGTCCGACCAGCACTGAGTATTCCGGATCGTTGCGCGGTACGTAGACGTGGGCACCGAGGCTCTCAAAGCGGCGCTGGAGCGCAAGCGCGCGGGTGTTGATTTCGGCCTCCTCCAGCCCTGCCGGCGCGGCCGCATCGATGAAGACGCGCGCCACGAGTGAGACCGGCAGCACCGGCACCACGCGGCCGACGGCGCCCATGAGATGGCGGGCGAGCCGCACGACGTGCTCGCCGCGCGCTTCGCGATCGAGGCTGGCCGGGCTCCACCCGGACTCGGCCAGGTAATGCCTGAGCGAGATCGGCGCGCCGAAGTTTGCGCAGGCATAGCCAAAGCGGTACCAGCGGCCGCGCAGGCGCAGCCAGAGCTGGTAGGCCAGGAAGCGCATGGCCATGGAGATGGCCGCCAGGGCGGAGCGACGCTCGCCGGCGGCGCTCGCTTCGATGAGCAGGCTCCGGTCCTCCAGGACGCGATCGTAGTTGATGCCAACCGGGACAAAGGCGATGTCGCGCTCGCCCCGTGGATCGAAGCTGCGCAGCATGTAGTCCAGCAACCCGATCTTCGGCGCGCGCATCAGTCCGTCGCGGCTCAAGCCTCCTTCCGGAAAGATCGCCTGCACCGCCCCACCTTCGATCGCCATCTGCACGTAGCGCTCGAGCACGCGCCGGTAGATCTCATCGCCCGTCCCGCGCCTGACGAAATAGGCGCCGAGGGAGCGCACGATCTGCTGCAATGGCCATACCCGTGCCCATTCGCCCACCGCATAGCTCAGCGCCACGCGCTTGCTGGCGAGGTAGGCGACCAGGACATAATCGACGTTGCTGCGATGATTCATCACGAATACAACGCTGGTGGTGGCCGGGAGCAGGCGCAGCGCCCGGCTGTCGGCGTGCCCCAGCCGCACGCGATACAGCAGATTGACCAGCGCCCTGGCCAGGCGGTTGCCGAGGCGGAAATACAGGTACGCGTTAAAGGCAGGAACAATCTCGCGCGCGTAGTGGCGCACCTGCCGCAGCGCGACCGAGATCGGAATGCCACTGGCGGCCGCGTGCTCGCTCACCTCGCGCAGCACCTTTGGATCGTAGACCAGCCGATCGATCAGCACTTCGCGCCGCGTCATCGCAATGGGCGGGATCTTCAGGTGCAGCCGCTCATTCAGCGCCGCGGTCAGGCGATTGATGCGGCGGCGAATGAACCAGCGCGCGCCCGGCAGCAGGAGCAGCGCGACGATGAACCAGATCAGCGCGGCGCCGGCGGCCAGCGCGAGCCACAGCGGCAAAGTGACCATCTGATTCATGTCGGGTAAATTATATCGCCCGCCCCACCGGTGCCATCGCTATAGTTGAACGCCATGACGGCAGCTACAAATCGCACTGGCTACGCCAGGTGACAGACGCTTTCCCCATTCGCGTGGCACTCATTGGGCATGGACTCGCCGGTGCCTATTTTCACGCGCCGCTGATCGAGGCCGAGC
>JANXYA010000311.1 GCA_025350345.1 Gammaproteobacteria bacterium | reverse complement strand
CCTGCGTACGCACCTGAACGCGCAGGCACCCAAGGGCGCGGCGCCCATGACACTGCTCCCCTTCATCGTCACGGCGCTGACCCGGGCACTGCAGAGCTACCCGCAGTGCAACGCCCATTATGACGCCGCGCGCGAGATGGTGTTGCGCTACCCCGCCAAGCACGTCGGCATCGCCACGCAGACCTCAGAGGGCCTGAAAGTTCCGGTGGTCCGCGATGCCGAGCGCCTCGGGCTTCGCGCCCTCGCAGCCGAGATCACCCGCGTGACAACCGCGGCCCGGGATCGCAGCGCGCGCCGCCAGGAACTGAGCGGGTCGACCATTACGGTGACCAGCTTAGGCAAGCTCGGCGGCATCGCCAGCACGCCGATCATCAATATGCCGGAAGTGGCGATCATCGGCGTGAACCGCGCGGTCGAGCGCCCGATGGTGGTCAATGGAACGATCCAGGTGAGGTTGATGATGAACCTGTCCTCTTCCTTCGATCACCGCTTCGTGGATGGTGCGGACGCTGCGGGGCTCATCCAGGTGCTCAAGGACCTGCTCGAGCATCCGGCGACGATCTTCACCTCCCATTAGATGGGGCACCCAGCGGATCGTTGCGTTTAGAATCAACATTTGCTATAGTGACGTTGATGTCTAGCGCAACGACGACACTTGCGGACCTGGTCACTGAACTGACTGCCACCGCCCGCCGGCAAGGGTGGTCCGACAGTGCGTGGGCGCGCCGGGCGGGGCTGCGCAAGGAGTCCCTCTGCCGGCTGCGCACCCGGAGCGATTGTGATCTGGCGACCCTGGCAGCCCTCGCGACTGCCCTGGGCCAGCGGCTCGTGGTGCAGCCCTCTGCCCCCGGCTCCACCACCGCCGACGGCCATTTCCCGGTGAGGCTCGATCGCGACGATGAAGAGCGCCTGGTTCGCCTGGCCGCTTCAGGAGATCTGTCCCCGCGAATGTGGGAACGTGCCGGACCACGCTTCTTCATGGCGGGGCTCGCGGTGCTACTCGCCAGCCTGCGGGGCTTCGATCGCCCCGCTCTGCTAGCGCTCGCGAGTCATCTGCACGTGGGCAGCACCCACCCGGGGATCTTCGCCCTGTGGCTCGAGCGAAGCCCGCTCAACAGATCGAGATTTCTGTCACAACTGGAGTCTCAGCAGCGTCATGCGGCCTGACCCAGCTGCTCGACCCCAATTCGTTGCGGCCTTCCGCGAACTTGCCGAGCGCATTCAACGCGCGGTGGCGGGCAGCCCGAAGCACACATTGCCCATCCGGATGTTCGTGGCGGGCGGTGCCGCTCTCCATCTGTATACCGGCGCCCGCGTCACCACTGACATCGACGCCGTCTTCTCGCATCGGCTGGCGCTGCCCGGAACACTGGAGGTGTCCTACGAGGATGCGGACGGCGCGGCGCGATGGCTGCACCTGGATCCCAATTACAGCGACACGCTGGCACTCATGCATGAGGACGCCCATGACGACGCGTTGCCCCTGTCCCTGGCCGGCATCGACCCTGAAGTGCTGGATATTCGCCTGCTCACGCCCACGGATCTGGCCCTCAGCAAGGTGGCTCGTTTCGGCGACATCGATCGCACCGATATTGAAACCCTCGCTCGCCGCGGCTTGATCACCGCACACGCTTTTAAACAGCGCGCAGAGGAGGCCATCGGTGGCTACGTCGGCGATCTCGGGCGTCTGCGCGGTTCGATCGAGCAGGCCGCCAGGCTCATTGACGATATTGAGCGTCGGCAAAAGCCCAGGCGTTCGCCTCCAAAAACCCGATCCTGATCCCTATCCCGCTTCCAGCCGCGGGCTCGAGTGCTCGAAGGCCTGCACGCAGCCGATCAGCGCCGGGTACTTCGCGGTGATGACATACACCGGCAATGTCGCCAGGAAACCGGCATAGCGCCCCTTCGCTTCGAAGCGCTGGCGAAACGGCGAGGTCGCAAAATACCCGCCAAAGCGCGGCACGATGCCCCCGCCAATGTAGACGCCACCGCGCGCGCCCAGGGTGAGCGCCAGATTGCCCGCCACGTTGCCGAGCCAGCCGCAGAACAGGTCCACCGTCTCGGCGCAGCGCTTGTCCTTACCGGCCAGGGCCTGCTCGGTAATCTCACCCGCAGTGATCGGCGCCACTGCCGCGCCATCCACCTCGGCGAGCGTGCGATACAGCAGTTCAAGCCCGTCGCCGCTCAGCACCCGCTCGGCAGAAACGTGCGCGTAGCGCCGGTGCAGGGCGCTGACGACCGCCATCTCGCGCGCATCGACCACCGGCAAGGTGGCATGTCCGCCCTCGCCCTGCAGGGCCAGCCAATGGGCTCCGGTGCGCAGCAAGCCGGACACACCGAGTCCCGTGCCCGGGCCGATCACAGCAATGGCGCCATCGGCGAGCGGTGCTGCCCCGCCCACCTGGAAGCGCTCGGAGACCGCCAGCTGCGGCACGGCCAGCGCGAGGGCCGTGAAGTCATTCAGGAAGATGAGCTGCTCGAGCCCCAGTGCGTGGCGAGTCGCCGCCGCGGAGAAATCCCATCTGTTGTTGGTGATGACGACGCGGTCCTCGAGCAGGGGTCCGGCGACGGCGAAGGCCGCCGAGCGCGGCATGGGCAGCGCGCTCGTGGTGCGAAACTGCTTGAGATAGGCCCCGGCGGCCTCGGCGGGCCCGGCGTAGCTGCTGCACTTGTACGCCTGCTCGCCGTGCAGGGCCCCTTCGTACCAGACGCCGAAGCGGGCGTTCGTGCCGCCGATGTCCGCGACCAGCAGTGCCTCTTTCTGAGCGCGCGACTTCGCCATCAGAACATCGTGTTGTCGTTGGCCGATTCGCCGGGGACCACTTCGACGACATCCCAGTGCTCGACGATCTTGCCGTGTTCCAGCCGGAAGATATCGACGACGGCCTCCCCTCCGCTCCCCGCGCGCTCGGCGGCATTGTGGGTGAAGTGGGCATGCACGGCCACCAGATC
>JANXYA010000202.1 GCA_025350345.1 Gammaproteobacteria bacterium | reverse complement strand
CGCCGGCTTCATCGAGCGCGGTGGCGGCCGCCTGGCGCAGGCGCTGCCTGACCCGGACCTGTATGGCGAGTTCGTGGCCGCCGGCGAGCGCATCGCCACGCTCTACGAGCAGCGCGAGTATGCGACGGCGATCCGCGAGATTATGGCCCTGGCCGATCGCGCCAACCAGTACGTCGATCGTCACAAGCCCTGGGCGCTGGCCAAGGACCCGGCACAGGCCGAGCGCGTGCGCGCGATCGCAACGCAGGGGGTGAACCTGTTCCGCGTGCTGATGATCTACCTCACACCGGTCCTGCCGCGCATGAGCGCAGCGTCCGCGCACTTCCTGGGCGCTGCGATCCTGCGCTGGGCCGATGCCGCCACGCCCCTGCTGGATCGGCCACTGCACCCCTACCAGCCCCTGGCGACGCGCCTGGACCCGGCGCTGGTGGCGCGACTGGTGGAGACGCCCGCGCCAACAGCGACAGGGACGGCGGCGCCGGCGGGGAGCACCACCATGATCGGCATTGAAGATTTCGCCAGACTCGATCTGCGCGTCGCGCGCGTCACGACAGCGCAGCGCGTCGAGGGCTCGGACAAGCTCCTGCAGCTGACGCTGGACCTGGGCGGTGAAGCGCGCCAGGTATTTTCAGGGATCCGTGCCAGCTACGAACCTGAGCAGCTGGTCGGCCGCCTGGTGATCGTGGTCGCGAACCTGGCGCCGCGCAAGATGCGTTTCGGTATCTCGGCCGGCATGGTGCTGTGTGCCAGCGGCGAGTCGGGCGGCCTGTTTCTGCTGGCGCCCGACAGCGGGGCCGAGCCGGGCATGAAAGTCAGCTAGAAGCGCCGGCCCCGCGTGCTGCGCATGCGCCAGTAGAGAATCAGCGCGTAGCCGGCCGCCATGCCGCCCAGATGGGCGAAATGAGCTACGCCCGGCTCACGGCCCGACACGCCGTAGAACAGCTCCAGCAACCCGTAGAGCGTGACGAACAGCCAGGCGGGCATCGGGATCGGCGGGAAGATCAGCATGAGCGTGCGCCGCGGGAAGGCCATGCCGTAGCACAGCAGGATGCCGAAGATCGCCCCGGACGCGCCGATGGTCCCGCTGGGGCTCAGCTGGATGGTCGCGCCCACCACCAGCTGCGCAATACCGGCGCCGAGCAGGCAGACGAAGTAGAAAATGCGAAAGCGCGCTCGACCCAGGAGCTGCTCGACGTCCGGCCCGAACATGTACAGCGCAAACATGTTGGCGAACAGGTGCATGAAGCCGGCATGCAAAAATCCGTAGCTCACCAGCTGCCAGGGCTCGAAGGGCAGGACACCGTAGAGCTGATCGCCGTGCAGTGGCCACAGTTCGAGCGGGGCAAAGCGGTCCGGTCCAAGGAAGGTCTGCGCCGCAAACACGGCCAGATTGGCAATCAGCAGGGCCCGCACGGTGGGAGTCAGGTTGGTGAACATCGCGGCACGGCCAATTCCATTACCATGGGTAGCGCATTGTGCCACCACCGCTGAGGGATCATGGGTCGAGTTGAGGCCGCGGACATCGACGCCCTGCTGCCGCAAACGCAGTGCAGGCGCTGCGGCTACGAGGGGTGCCGGCCCTATGCGCAGGCGATCGCCTCCGGCGCGGCGCCGATCAATCAATGCCCGCCCGGCGGCGCAGCGCTGATCGGGCAGCTGGCCGCACTGCTGGAATGCGATCCCCTTCCGCTCAATCGGCACCACGGAGTGCAAGCCCCCACCCGACTGGCCTGGATTGACCCGGATGAGTGCATTGGCTGCGCGCGCTGCCTGCCACCCTGCCCCGTCGATGCGATCCTTGGGGCCGCACGCCAGCTGCATAGCGTGATTGCATCCTGGTGCACGGGCTGCGAGCTGTGCCTGGCCTCATGCCCGGTCGATTGCATCCACATGCGCGACTGGCCGCAGGGCCTCGCGGTGCCGTCGGCAGCGGACAATCGCGCGCGCTACCTCGCTCACCAGAAGCGCCAGGCCGCTGCCACGGTGACGCGCAATCTCGAGCTGATACTCCTCAAGCAGGTGGACCCAATCGACGACGGTGCAGCTCGGTGACGCCGGCGGCGCGCCGCCACTTCTACGCCGCGCTGCGCGCCGGAAATCCGCAGCCGCGCACCGAGCTGGAGTATGACGGCCCCTTCCAGCTGCTGGTCGCCGTGATCCTGTCCGCACAGGCGACCGACAAGAGCGTCAATGCGGCCACAAAAAAACTGTTCGAGCTCGCTCCTACTCCGGCCTCAATGCTACTGCTGGGACTCACCGGCCTGAAACGCCACATCCGCACCATCGGGCTCTACAACACCAAGGCCTTGCACCTCATGGCCACCGCAAGGCTGCTGCTCGAGCGACATGGGGGAGAGGTGCCCGCGGATCGCGCCGCACTCGAAGCCCTGCCCGGCGTCGGGCGCAAGACCGCCAACGTGGTGCTCAATGCGGCCTTTGGCGAGCCCACCATCGCCGTCGACACCCATATTTTCAGGGTTGCCAACCGTACCGGGCTCGCCCCGGGGCGCACGCCGCGCGCCGTCGAGGAGCAGCTGCTCACCGTCACGCCACCGGAGTTCCGGCAGCACGCACATCACTGGCTGTTGTTGCTGGGCCGCTATGTGTGCAAGGCGCGCCGCCCCGACTGCCCGTCGTGCCCGGTCAGGCGCTGGTGCGAATACCCGGAAAAGCGCCGCGCCTGAACGTCTGAGTTAACCCGCGCCGCGAAGCGGCATCGACTTGAACGAATTGTTAGGTGCCAGCGAGCCAGCCTGGTTACCGAATTAGCCCTGCAAAGAGCTCCGGCTTCATCGAAATGAACAACGCGATCATGAGGCCGATGGCCAAGCCCAGAATCGTGCCAGCAGCTACTCCGCGCGCAAGCATCTTTTGTTCGCCGTTTGTCATTTCACACTTCCAAACTCACACCTCTAAAGGCCATTGCAGTTCAGTGTACATGGTCTCGCCGATCGCTGTAACGCCGGGTAGCGCCCAATCAGTGGCTCAGTAAGGCCGGCCGTCCTTGTGCAGAAAGGAGCCGCCGCCGCACGCGTAGCGACTGGCCGTGAACACCATGTCGATGTCGGAATACTCCCCGTGATCGACTTCCAGCCGTGACCCGACCACCAGGAACTCAGCATCGGCGCTCGAGCGGTTCTGTAGGCAATGCCCATCGCGTATCCCACCCTTGAATCCCGCGCAGTCCCCCGGCCCCAGGATCTCCTCGCCGGCGTCGGTGTGCAGCACCACTTCACCGCGCAGCACGTAGACCAATTCATCTTCATGCGAGTGCCAGTGACGCTGGCTGGACCAGGCGCCGGGCGGGAGGTGCACCAGATTGACGCCAAACTGCGTGAGACCGGCCGCCTCTCCAAGCCGGCGCGAGCGGCGCTCCCGGCACGGAACATCGAACGGCGCCGGATAACGGGAACCGGAAATGACAGGCACGCCAGCGGCGGCAAACTTCTTCATGACAACCTCTGCCCCAATTGTGAAGGCTTAAGGCCCGCGACTGTCAATGTCCCGGGCGTTTCTTCGGCAGGTAAAGATCGGTCAGGGTCCCGGCGAACGCCTCGGCCGCCATCGCCACGGTCTCCGAGAGTGTGGGATGCGGGTGGACGGTCAGGCCGATATCGTGCGCATCCGCACACATTTCGATGGCGAGCGCCACCTCGGCGATCAGCTCCCCGGCATTCGTGCCGACGATGCCGGCGCCGACGACGCGCTCAGTGGCCGGATCGAACAGCAGTTTGGTAAATCCCTCATCCCGCCCCAGCGAGAGCGAGCGGCCGCTCGCAGCCCAGGGAAACACGGCTTTCTCGACCGTCTGGCCCTGCGCCTTGGCCGTGGTTTCAGTGACGCCCACCCAGGCGACCTCCGGATCGGTGTAGGCCACCGAAGGGATCACGCGCGCGTCGAAATAGCTCTTCTGCCCCGCGGCGACTTCCGCGGCGACCTTGCCCTCGTGCGTGGCCTTGTGCGCCAGCATCGGCTGGCCCACGACATCGCCGATCGCAAAGATATGCCCGACACTGGTGCGCTGCTGGCGATCCACCGCGATGAAGCCCCGCGCGTCCACCGCCACGCCGGCAGCCTCGGCTCCGAGCTTCCCTCCGTTGGGCACCCGGCCCACCGCCACCAGCACGCGATCGAAGCGCTGCACGCTCGAACCGCCGGTGCCTTCAAAACTGACATGCAGGCCGTCGGCCAGGGCGGCGACCGCGCTCACCTTCGTGCCGAGCAGGATCTGCTCGTAGCGCGCCTTGAGGCGTTTTTCCAGCGGCCGCACCAGGTCGAGATCGCACCCGGGCATGAGTTGTGCGGTCAGCTCCACGACACTGAGCTTCGCGCCCAGCGCCTCGTAGACGGTGGCCATCTCGAGCCCGATGATCCCGCCGCCGATGACCAGCAACCGCCCGGGATTCTCCGGCAACTCGAGCGCGCCGGTGGAATCCATGACGCGCTCGTCGCGCGGCATGAACGGCAGTGCGATCGGCTCGGACCCTGCCGCTATCACGCACTGCGCGAAGCGGATGCGCTGGCTTTGACCCTGGTGTTCGACCTCAATCACGTGCGGGCTCAGGAAACGACCGGTGCCACGCACGATCTCCACCTTGCGCTGCTTGGCGAGCCCGGCGAGCCCGCCGGTGAGCTTGCCGACCACCTTGCCCTTCCAGGCCCGGAGCTTCCCGAAGTCGACGTGCGGCGGACCAAACTCAATGCCATGCGCGCCCATCTCACGCGCCTCCTCGATCACCCGGGCGGCATGCAGGAGCGCTTTCGATGGAATGCAGCCCACGTTCAGGCACACACCACCGAGCGTCGGCCAGCGCTCGACCAGGATGACCTGCAGGCCCAGGTCGGCAGCGCGGAATGCCGCCGTGTAGCCACCGGGACCGGCACCCAGCACCAGCAATTGCACCTCGCGATCGGCTGCCGGCTCGGCACTCGACACCATGATCGGCGCCCTCGCCGGTGCCTGGGTCGGCGCCTGAGGAGGCGCGGGACTGGGCGTCGGGCTCGCCGCCGGGCTCGGCTTGCCCGCCATCGCCGGAGGCGCTGCGAGCGCGGCGGCACTTTCAACCCGCACCAGCTTCGTCCCCTGCGAGACCTTGTCGCCGCGCGCGACCAGCACTTCGACGACGCGGCCGGCCACCGTCGCGGGCACATCCATCGTCGCCTTGTCCGTCTCGAGCGTGACCAGTGGGGCTTCCACCGCGATCTGATCGCCCGCCTTGACCAGCACGTCGATGACCAGGACGTCCTTGAAATCGCCGATATCGGGGCAGGCAATCTCAGCCAGGCTCACGGCACCGCCTCGAGTAGCCCGGGCACGTCGGCGAGCGCTGCGGCGAGTGCCGTGCTGAATCGCGCGCCGTCGGCGCCGTCGATCACGCGATGATCATAGGAGAGCGAGAGCGGCAGCATCAGGCGCGGGACGAATTCGCCCCCGCGGTACACCGGCTTCATGGATGACTTGGAGACACCGAGGATGGCGAGTTCCGGAGCGTTGATGATCGGGGTAAAGGCGGTGCCGCCGATACCGCCGAGGCTGGAGACGGTAAAGCATCCACCCTGCATTTCCGCGCCGCTGAGCTTGCCGGCGCGCGCCTTCTCCGAGAGTGCGCCCAGTGCGCGCGCAAGCTCGTAGACATCCTTCTTGTCGGCATCGCGGATCACCGGCACCATCAGGCCATTGGGCGTGTCGGCCGCAAACCCGAGGTGCAGGTATTTCTTGTAGATCAGGTTCTCGCCAGTCGCGTCCAGCGAGGCATTGAACTGCGGGAACTGCAGCAACGTGCGCACCACCGCACGCAGCACGAAGGCCAGTGGCGTGAGCTTGACGCCCTGTGCCGTCGCGCGCTCCTTGAGCTTCACGCGCGCCGCTTCCATGTCGGTGATGTCCGCCTCGTCGAACTGCGTGACGTGCGGCAGGTTGACCCAGCTGGCGTGCAGGCGCGGACCCGAGATCCGCTTGATGCGCCCCAGCGGCTTGATCTCGATGGCACCGAACAGCGCGAAATCCGGCAGCACGATGCGCGGCAGGCCCGTGCCCGGCGCCGCGGGCGCCCCGGAGCCAGCGGCGGCGGCGCCCGCGCCCATCAGGCTCTTTACGTAGGCCTTGACGTCGGAGTCCAGGATGCGACCCTTCTGGCCGCTGCCTCGCACCCGCGACAGATCGACGCCCAGCTCGCGTGCAAAGCGGCGCACGCCGGGACTCGCATGGGCCGCGGCGAAGCCGGCCTCATTGACCAGCCTTGGAGGGGCGACTGCCGCCGGCGCCGCCGCCGATGCCGCCGCGGGAACTGCCGGCACCGCCGCCGGGACGGGCTCTGCGGGCGCCGCAGGCGCTGCGGAAGCTGCCGGCACCGCCGCTGGCAGCGGCGCTGCCGCCGCCGCACCCGCTGAGTCGGCCACTGTCAGCACAGCGAAAGGCGTGCCGGTGGAAACGAGTCCGCCCTTCTGCACCAGGAGCCGCTCGATCACGCCCGCGACCGGCGAGGGCACATCCATCGTCGCCTTCTCGGTCTCCAGGGTCAGCAGCGGCGTGTCGACCTCGACGCGATCGCCCAGCTTGACGAGCACGTCGATGATCGCGACGTTCTTGAAGTCGCCCAGATCCGGCACCTGAATTTCACGCGAGGCCAAGCAGAACTCCTGCGCAGAGGGGCTAACTGGTAAAGGGGTTGGGCTTGGCCGCATCGATGCCCAGCTGCTGCACGGCATCGATCACCGTGCGCCGATCGATCTGATCGGCGTCCGCCAGCGACTTGAGTGCGGCCAGGGCGATGAAGTTGCGGTCAACTTCGAAATGCCGGCGGAGCGGCGCGCGCGCATCGGAGCGACCGAAGCCGTCCGTGCCAAGGGTGACGTAGGCGCCCGGGAGCCACTGGCGGATCTGGTCTGGCACGGTGCGCATGTAGTCGGTGGCCGCGACGATCGGCGACTGCTGGGATTTCAGCAGGTCCTGCACGTAGGGAACGCGCGGCGGATCGGCCGGGTGCAGCAGGTTCCAGCGTTCGCACTCCAGGGCCTCGCGCCGCAGCTCGCTGAAACTGGTGATGGAATAGACGTCGGCCGGAATCTTGAACTTCGTCTCCAGCAGGTCCGCTGCCGCGATCACTTCACGCAGGATGGTGCCGCTGCCGAGCAGCGCACTGCGCACCTTGCCCTTGCCGCCGGTGCGCAGGCGGTAGCCGCCACGCACGATGCCGGACTCCGCTCCTGCCGGCAGCGCCGGCTGGGCGTAATTTTCGTTCATCACCGAGATGTAATAGAAGACGCCTTCGCCATCCACGTACATGCGTTGCATGCCGTGCTGGATGATGACGGCCAGCTCGTAGGCGTAGGCCGGATCGTAGGCGCGGCAGTTGGGCACGGCCGTGAACAGCAGCTGGCTGTGTCCGTCCTGATGCTGCAGCCCCTCTCCGGCGAGCGTAGTCCGGCCGGCAGTGCCGCCCATCAGGAAGCCGCGGGCGCGCATGTCGCCCGCCGCCCAGATAAAATCCCCGACGCGCTGAAAGCCGAACATCGAGTAATAGATGTAGAACGCCACCATCGGCACGCCCAGATTGGCGTAGGAGGTGGCGGCGGCGATCCACGAGCAGACCGAGCCGGCCTCGTTGATGCCCTCTTCGAGCATCTGTCCCTGCTTGTCCTCGCGGTAGGACATCAGCTGGTCTGCATCCTGGGGCGTATAGAGCTGTCCCACGGAGGAATAGATGCCGATCTGGCGGAACAGGCCCTCCATGCCGAAGGTGCGGGCCTCATCCGGAACGATCGGCACCACATGCTTGCCGATGTTCTTGTCCTTCAGCAGCACGCCCAGGATGCGCACGAAGGCCATGGTGGTGGAGATCTCGCGCTCGCCGGTGCCATCGAGGATCGACTGGAACGCGGCCAGCGCCGGAACGGCCAGTTGCACGGTGCTGGGGCTGCGCTGGGGCAGGTAGCCGCCCAGCGCCTTGCGTCGCTCCTGCAGGTAGCGCATCTCCTCGCTGTCGGGGGCCGGCTTGCGGAACGGGAGCTTGGCGAAATCTTCGTCCGCCACCGGAATGTTGAAGCGGTCACGTAATTCACGGAGCGAGTCATCGCCGAGCTTTTTCTGCTGGTGCGCGCCCATCTGGCCTTCGGCGGCCTTGCCCAGGCCGTAGCCCTTGACGGTCTTGGCCAGAATAACCGTAGGTTGGCCCGAGAATTTCATCGCCGCGCTGTAGGCCGCGTACACCTTGCGGGCATCGTGACCGCCACGGTTGAGCCGCCAGATGTCCTCGTCGGACATGTTGGCGACCATTTCCTTGAGCAGGGGGTTCTTGCCGAAGAAATGCTCGCGTGTGTACGCGCCACCCTTGGCCTTGAAGTTCTGGTACTCGCCGTCGACGCACTGCTCCATCACCTGGCGCAGGAGCCCCTCGGTGTCGCGCGCCAGGAGCGGGTCCCAGCGTGAACCCCAGATCACCTTGATCACGTTCCAGCCGGCGCCCAGGAACGCCGCCTCCAGCTCCTGGATGATCTTGCCGTTGCCGCGCACCGGCCCATCGAGCCGCTGCAGGTTGCAGTTGACCACGAACACCAGG
>JANXYA010000302.1 GCA_025350345.1 Gammaproteobacteria bacterium | reverse complement strand
TGAGTTGCCGGCGAACACCGAGATGGTGATGCCTGGGGACAACATCAAGATGAACGTGGAGCTGATCGCGCCGATCGCGATGGAGGAAGGCCTGCGCTTCGCCATCCGCGAAGGCGGGCGCACCGTGGGCGCAGGTGTGGTTTCGAAGATCCTCAAGTAGGCTGAACATTATGGCTAGTCAGAACATTCGTATTCGGCTGAAGGCGTTCGACCATCGCCTCATCGACAACTCGGCGCGTGAGATCGTCGAAACCGCGCGCCGGACGGGCGCGACGGTTCGCGGGCCGGTACCGCTGCCGACCAAGATGGAGCGCTTCACGCTGCTGGTCTCCCCGCACGCCGACAAGGATGCGCGCGACCAGCTGGAACTGCGCACGCATAAGCGGCTCATGGACATCATGAATCCCACCGAAAAGACGGTCGACGCGCTGATGCGCCTCGAGCTGCCGGCGGGCGTGGATGTACAGATCAAGCTGAACTAAGGGCTTGATCCGGCAGGCCGGGCTGCTATACTAGGCGGCCCTTCTGGGCCCGGATTATCCCGGGCAAACCGCGCCCAGGCGCGGCATCGGGCGAGGTTGGCTAAGGGTGCCGCGGTTGCGGGCCGGCCAAGACCACTCGAGAGCAGCAGCGGATGTCCATCGCTGCCCTCCGGTAGTCACGCCTCCAGTTTTTTTGCGACGCGCGCCAATCGCAGCGCGCGTCCGGTGACTGAGGATCGACAGATGAGCATCGGACTGGTCGGCCGCAAGTGCGGCATGACGCGGGTATTCACGGACGCCGGTGATTCGGTACCCGTGACCGTGGTGGAGCTGCTCCCCAACCGCATCACGCAGGTCAAGACGGAGGAGCGCGACGGGTATCGCGCCGTGCAGGTCACCTATGGCGAGCGCCGCCCGCAGTTGCTGTCCAAGGCGATCGCCGGCCATTACGCCAAGTCGAACGTGGCGCCCGGCAAGGCGCTGATCGAGTTCCGCCTGGCCAAGGCCGAGGGCGCCGACCTGCAGCCCGGCACCGAGCTCAAGGTTGATCGGTTCAGCGCCGGCCAGGCGGTCGATGTCACTGGAGTCACCATCGGCAAGGGCTTTGCCGGTGTGATGAAGCGGCACAATTTCGCCGGCGGCTATGCCTCGCACGGCCATTCAGTCTCGCATCGCGTACCCGGATCGATCGGTCAGCGCCAGACGCCGGGCCGCGTATTCCCCGGCAAGCGCATGTCGGGCCACATGGGCGTCATACGGCGCACCACCGAGAATTTGAAGATCGTCGGGGTCGATACGGCCCGGAACCTCCTGCTGATCAGCGGCGCGGTGCCGGGCGCCAAGGGTGGTCAGGTCGTCGTGCGGCCTTCGGTCAAGGCGGCCCGCCTGGCGCGCCGCAAGAGCGTGACGCCGAGCAAGGCGGCCGCGGCCAATCCAGCGGCCAAGAAGCAGCCATGAAGCTCAAGATTGCCAACGGCAGCGCTGAATTGCAGGTCTCCGACGCTGCTTTCGGCCACGCCTACAACCAGGCGCTGGTGTTCCAGGTCGTCAATGCCTATCGCGCGGCGGGGCGCGCCGGCACCAAGGCGCAGAAGACCCGCGCCGAAGTGCGCGGCGGCGGCCGCAAGCCGCGTCCGCAGAAAGGCGGCGGCACGTCGCGCGCCGGCTCGATCCGCAGCCCCATCTGGGTAGGTGGCGGCCGTGCCTTTGCCGCCAAGCCGCGCGATTTCAGCCAGAAGGTCAACCGCAAGATGTACCGCGGGGCCCTGCGCGCCATGTTTTCCGAGCTGGTGCGCCAGGACCGCCTGCTGGTCACCGACGGCATCAACCTCGAGGCCCCCAAGACCCGCCTGCTGGCGAGCCAGCTCAAGTCCATGGACCTGGCCGACGTGCTGATCATCGTCGAGGCGCTGGACGAGAAGCTGTTTCTGGCCGCGCGCAACCTGCCTGGCGTGGAAGTGCTGGCGGCCGCCGCGGTCAATCCGGTGAGCCTCGCGCGCCACGAGAAAGTGCTGGCGACGGTCGGTGCCGTGAAACTGATCGAGGAGCGCCTGCAATGAGCATCGTGGTGCGCAAGCCGGCGCCGAAGGCGAGCGCCGAGCGGCTGATGAGCGTGCTGGTCGCCCCGCACGTCACCGAGAAGACTTCGCAGGCCCTGCAGCTGCGCAACCAGTACACCTTCCGGGTCCGCCGCGATGCCTCGCGTACCGAGGTGCGGGCGGCGGTCGAGATGATGTTCGACGTCAAGGTCGCCGGCGTGCAGGTGGTCAACGAGCCGGGCAAGTCGCGGCGCTTTGGCAAGACCGCGGGCCGCACGCAGGACTGGAAGAAGGCCTACGTTCGCCTGGCCGAGGGCCAGAGCATCGACTACGAAGCCGCCGCAGGCAAGGCCTGACGGTTGCGGCGTGACTGAAAGACTCAAGGTAAGACCATGGCGCTGATCAAGCTCAAACCCACCTCACCCGGCACGCGCTTCGTCGTGCGGGTTGCGCGCGGCCATCTGCACAAGGGTGGCCCGCTCGAATCGCTGACTGTGCACCAGAACAAGACCGGAGCGCGCAACCACTTCGGCCGCATCACCACGCGCCATGTCGGCGGTGGTTCGCGGCAGAAGTACCGCCTCATCGATTTCCGCCGCGACAAGGATGGCATCAAGGGCCTGGTCGAGCGGCTCGAATATGATCCGAATCGCACCGCGCACATCGCGCTGGTCTGCTACGCCGATGGCGAGCGGCGCTACATCCTCGCGCCCAAGGGCCTGAACGTCGGTGACGAAGTACGCTCCGGGAGCGAGGCGCCCATCAAGCCGGGCAATGCCATGGCCTTTCGCCATATCCCGGTCGGATCGGTCGTGCACAACATTGAAATGAAGCCCGGTCGCGGCGGCCAGCTGGCGCGCAGCGCCGGCAGTTCGGCGCAATATGCCTCGCGCGAAGGCACCCACGCCTTCGTACGCCTCAAGTCGGGCGAGATGCGCAAGGTGCACATCGACTGCCGCGCCACGCTCGGCGAAGTAGGCAACGATGAGCATAACCTGCGCACCTACGG
>JANXYA010000250.1 GCA_025350345.1 Gammaproteobacteria bacterium | reverse complement strand
CGCAGCATCTCGAGGTCGCGCATGAAACCGAAAGTGCGCGCACGGCTGATTTCCTTGAGAAACGCCGTGGTGGAAAAATCCATGGTGGCGCGCTGCATGCGCCGCTTGAAGATCGGGTGGTCGAATTCGATTTCGAAATTGACCTTGAAGCCCTCGTAGGGATCGAACTGCGCCCACTTGTCGCCGTCCTCGACGCGCACCGTGCGCAGGACGCGCGTGAAGCGCTTCGCCACCGGCTGCTCCTCGATGCCCGCCGACTGCAGCAGGAACACGAAGGGACCGGCGCTGCCGTCCATGATCGGGACTTCCGGTGCGTTGAGCTCGACGCGGGCGTTGTCGATGCCGAGCCCGGCGAAGGCTGACAGCAGATGCTCGACGGTCGAGACCCGCGCCTCGCCGGCACCAAGGGTGGTGCCGAGCGTGGTCTCCCCCACGTTGGCCGCGCGCGCCGGAATATCGTCCGCCCCGGGCAGGTCGGTGCGCTGGAACACGATGCCGGTGTCCGGCGCCGCGGGCCGCACGGTCATCAGCACCTTGCGCCCGGTATGCATCCCCACCCCCGTGGCGCGGATGCTGTTGCGGATCGTGCGTTGCCCCACCATGGACGTTACCGTACCACAGGGACGCGGCGGCGGGGTGCCGCGCTCCTGTGGGTGGGGGGCGACACTCAGTCGGCCTGGCGGCGCAGGAATGCCGGTATATCCAGCAATTCCTCGGCGGCCGCGGGCTCCGCGCGCAGCCCGTCGCCGACGGCGCGCTGGCGCTCATAGGCCGGCCGATCCAGGATCCGGTAGTCAGTGGGCGTCAGGGCTTCGCGCTTGTGGACCACGCGCATCTGCGGCAGCTCGCGCCCGCCGTGGCCGGCATCGCGCCCGTTGTGGCCGGCATCGCGCCCGCTCGAAACCATGTTGCGCGCGGCCGGCTGGCGCCCTAAGCCGGTGGCGACCACCGTGACGCGGATCTCGCTGGTCATCTCCGGATCGATGACCGTGCCCACCACGACCGTGGCGTTCTCCGAGGCGAAGTCCTTGATGATGCGCCCGACCTCCTCGAACTCACCGATCGCCAGGTCGAGCCCGGCGGTGACGTTGACGAGAATGCCGTTGGCGCCCGACAGGTTGATGTCCTCGAGCAGTGGCGAGGAGACGGCGGCCTCGGCGGCGGCGCGCGCGCGGCCTTCACCGCTCGCTACGCCGCTTCCCATCATCGCCATGCCCGTCTCGGACATCACCGTGCGCACGTCGGCAAAATCGACGTTGATCAGCCCTGGGCGGGTGATCAGCTCGGCGATGCCCTGCACCGCGCCCTGCAGCACCTGGTTCGCGGACTTGAAGGCGTCGAGCAGTGTGGTCGTCGGCCCGAGCACCGTCAGCAGCTTCTGGTTGGGGATGGTGATCAGCGAGTCGACGTTCTTGGTGAGCTCGGCGATGCCGTGGTCGGCCACCATCGAGCGCTTGTTGCCCTCCATCTGGAACGGACGGGTCACCACGGCGACCGTGAGGATGCCCAGCTCGCGTGCGATCTGCGCGACGACCGGCGCCGCGCCCGTGCCCGTGCCGCCGCCCATGCCGGCCGTGATGAACAGCATGTCGCAGCCCGTGATCATCTCGACGATGCGATCGCGATCCTCCACCGCCGCCTGGCGGCCAATCTCGGGGTCGGCACCGGCCCCGAGTCCCTTGGTGATGCTGCTGCCGATCTGCAGCGCGGTCTTGACCTTGGAGGCCTTGAGCGCCTGCGCGTCGGTGTTGATGCAGATGAAGTCCACCCCTTCGATGCCCGCGGCCACCATGTGGGTGACGGCGTTTCCGCCGCCGCCGCCCACACCGATGACCTTGATCACAGCGCTCTGGCTGTATGCGTCCATGAGTTCAAACATGAGTGTCAGCTCCCGTATTGGTCGGTTGAACGATCGAAAATCAGAAATGACCCTGAAACCAGCTCTTCATGCGGTTGAGCGCACCGCCCACGCCGCCGCCGAGCAGCGCCCCGCGTGCCGCGGGCGCCGCGTTCTCGCGCGCGTACAGCAGCAGCCCGACGGCGGTCGAATAGATCGGGTTCTGCACGGCATCGGCGAGCCCGCGCACCTGGCCAGGCACCCCTAGGCGCACCGGCACGTGGAAGATCTCCTCGGCCAGCTCGATCGCGCCTTCCATGCGCGCGCTCCCGCCGGTGAGCACGATGCCGGCCGCGATGACTTCTTCGAACCCACTGCGCCGCAGCTCCTCGCGGATCAGGTTGAACAGTTCCTCGTAGCGCGGTTCGACCACCTCGGCGAGCGTCTGGCGCGCCAGGCGCCGGGCCGGCCGGTCCCCGACGCTGGGCACCTCGATGCTCTCGTCCGGGTTGGCGAGCTGGGAGAGCGCGCAGGCAAAGCGCACCTTGATGTCCTCGGCGTACTGCGTGGGCGTGCGCATCGAGACCGCGATATCGTTGGTGACCTGGTCGCCGGCGATGGGGATCACGGCGGTGTGGCGAATCGCACCGCCCGAGAACACCGCGATGTCGGTAGTGCCCCCACCGACGTCCACGATGCACACCCCCAGTTCCTTCTCATCGTCGGTGAGCACGGCAAAGCTGGAGGCCAGCTGCTCCAGCACGATGTCCTCGACCACCAGCCCGCAGCGC
>JANXYA010000169.1 GCA_025350345.1 Gammaproteobacteria bacterium | reverse complement strand
GGGCACCTTCAACTGGTCATTGCACAGCCAAGGGGCTAGAGCGCAGATCTGGTCGTCACGTTGGGAGACGTTTATGGCTCGAGGTTCTGGTCCATCCCTTCGCCTAACTTCTTCAGATCGTCTCGAGTTACAGCGTCTGGTTCGCACTGGGGAGCGATACGTCGACGCCGCAAGCGTGATTGGCTGCTCGGCCAAATCGGTGCAACGGCTGTTGATTAGAACGGGTGGTATGAAGCCTCGGAACATGCCTCGGTCGGCGTTGCGGTTATCGGTCGAGGAGCGGGAGGAGATCTCCCGTGGACTGACTGCTGGCACGTCTTGCCAGGTGATTGCCATGCGGTTAAACAGAGCCGCATCGACCGTTTCGCGCGACGTCTCAGCGAACGGTGGCCGACAGCGGTATCGTGCCTGGTGCGCAGATGAGCGTGCGCTACGCAAGGCGCACCGGCCTAAGCCGTCTAAGCTCGCGATCTCGGTGCGACTGCGGCACGAGGTCGAGCGCGGTCTTGCTCGTCGGTGGTCGCCGCAGCAGATTGCCGCCCGACTGCGGGTGGCGTTCCCGGATGATCTGGAGATGCGCGTGTCGCACGAGACGATTTACCAGTCGCTGTTTGTGCAAGGGCGCGGGGCGCTGCGCAAAGAACTGACCCAGTGCCTGCGTACCGGACGAGCGCAGCGACGACCCTTGGGTCGAGTGCCCGGCACCGGGGAGCTGAAGCACATGGTGTTGATCAGCGAACGCCCTGCGGAAGCCGACGACCGTGCCGTTCCGGGTCACTGGGAAGGGGATCTGATCGTTGGCAAGAAGTCGCAGTCCGCCATAGCGACTCTGGTGGAGCGCCAGACGCGGTTCATCATGCTCTGCCGACTCGATGGCAATCGGCTTGCCGAGCACGTCAAGGATGCGCTTGCGAAGAAGATTCTCGAGCTGCCTGGGCACCTGCGCCGCTCGCTGACCTGGGATCGAGGCAAGGAGATGGGCGAGCACGTTCGCTTCACGCTCGACACTGGTGTCCAAGTGTATTTCTGCGATCCGCGCAGCCCATGGCAACGCGCCACCAACGAGAACAGCAACGGTCTGCTGCGCCAGTACTTCCCGAAGGGAACTGACTTGTCCGGGCACACGCAAAAGCATCTGGATCGCATAGCCGCCGAACTGAACAGTCGCCCTCGACAAACACTCGATTGGAGAACACCATCGGAAGCCTTCGCCCACGTTGTTGCGATGACCGCATGAGAGCGCCCAGGATTTTGTGGACACACTTTTTCGGAGCGCCTAAATGACCGGGAGGAGTGTCCATGGCTCATCGAACTGCGTTGTATCGATAGCGCCTCGGTTGCCCCTCTTGATTTGGATTGGCTGCGCGATGTTGGTCTCGATAGCGGCACTGGCGATCTACCTTATCGTGGGCTACCGAACGGCGAGCTGGTGGCCCTTCACGTACAACGCCGTAGGGCCCCATGCGCTGGTTGGCGCGGCGTTCGCGACAGTTCTGTGCCTTGCGCTCCTAAGAGCCTCTGGGCGTTGGCAGGCGAAGGTACTTGTTGGGCTGCTGTCGGCATTTACCTGGTTGTCGCTTTGGGGTGGTACGGTATTCGTTGTGGCTTGCGGCATGGGATTCGACTGTATTTAGCCACATCGCCTGACAATCGATTCGACCGCGCCGATAGCGCCATTGGCTTCGGCCAGACGACAGGAAGGTTGATGAGCGGAATGAACATGCTTCGCATTGCCCCGCGAGCTCCGCGGCGCAGTCGACCGGAGCGTTAGGCGCCACGAGGCAAGATGCGTCTTTGGACAATTCATCCGCGGTACCTTGATCGCCAGGGCCTGGTTGCGTTGTGGCGCGAGGCGTTACTGGCACGGGCCGTTTTGCGCGGGCAGACGCGGGGCTACCGACACCATCCTCAGCTCGAGCGCTTTCTGACACACGCAATGCCGCGTCGCGCCATTAGTGCGTATCTCGCGGCGGTCCATGCCGAGGCGACAGCACGCGGCTACTCCTTCGATAAGAGCAAAATTGGCCCATTGCGCTCGGTTCATCCCATTTCGGTTACTGCGGGTCAGGTATCGTACGAGTGGCGGCATTTGTTGCGAAAACTATCTGTGCGGAGCAGGATGTTGCAGTGGCGGTGGCGTGCGGTTCGCGCCCCGGATTGCCATCCGCTGTTTAGGCCAGTGCCGGGACTGATTGAGCCATGGGAGCGTGAAGGTCGTGGCGCCTGACAACACATTCGAGCGGCCCGTGATGCCGCCGGCGCGCGTCCGGCGCGCCAGATATTTTGCGCCGTCCGCGCGCTGGCTATCGCGTCAGCCGGCTGCTCAATGTGAGCGTTAGGCGGTGCTAGCTTCATGCCAGGATAAACATCGCGGTAACCATTCACCTTCATATGCAACGCTCAGTTGCGGCATTCCATAGGAGGAGTCATGTCAACGCAGCTATTTAGTAACGATCGGCTTGACGCTTGGTACGATGGCTCGGCAATCTGCGTCGTTGCGGTCGGCACCGATGGTGGACCGCTAGACTTGGGCAAGAGCGAGGTCGAGGCCTTCATCGAAAAGCTAATGCAGTGCCTACGTGAAGCGACCGCTTCGCAAAGTGGAGCCGCCTGACAACTACATCGAGCACTGCCTGACGAGTAAAGTGCCGAACTCGCGCGTGATTGCCCGCGGCGATCATGTTGACCGTTAGACCGCACAGGACACGCTCCCTTCCACGGCACCACGCACCGGAGATCACATGAAGCGAGTCACTGGCATCGGCGGCATCTTCTTCAAGGCCAAAGACGCGCCATCACTGCAGGCTTGGTACAAACGGCACTTGGGGATCGACGTCCAAGCCTGGGGCGGAACGGCCTTCAGCTGGACTGACGCCGAGGGCAAGCCGGTTGCAGGCACGACGGTTTGGTCCATCGGTTCGGAAGCAGGTGACCACTTTGCTCCGAGCACTGCTCCCTTCATGGTCAACTACCGAGTGGAAGACCTCCACGCCCTGGTCAAAGCCTTGAAGCAAGAAGGATGTAGCGTACTCGAGAAGATCGACGAATCAGAGTACGGAAAGTTTGCCTGGGTCATTGATCCAGAGGGAAACAAGGTCGAGCTATGGCAGCCCCCTGAAGGCCAATGAACAGGCTCGTTACTCACGGCTGCGAACTGCCGCCCGGCGTTGAAGCGGAGCGTTAGACCACTGTCCGGGGGGCAACCTGTCGCAGACAACTTGGCAGATGTTGACGACGGCGCCGAACGCACCAGCTGCGCAGGCCCTGGCCGACTCTCTCCTGGCGCACGGCGTCGTCAGCCGAGTGGTGACCGAGTCTTCACTGATGGGTGAGGCGCTGCCGTGTCGAATCATGGTTGAAGCCGCGCTTCTTCGCCGCGCGCAGTGGCTGTTGATGCAAGGCCAATTCACCGACGAGGAACTCACCTTCCTCGCTACTGGAGCCCTGTCGTGCGCCGATGCCAAGGAATAGTGTCGCCGGCTCCGGGCAGGGTGGGGGAGGCTCGATGATGGAGGCAAGCGAGTTTCGTTCTGCAGCCCGAGCGCCCCGTCGTGGCAAGCCGAAACGCCAGGGCAGGCCCGTGCGGAATGCCGGCGTTCTTGTCATGGTGTCGGGTGCAGGCGCGCCAGGTATTGCGCCGGTTGTGGATCAAGTGGCCATTGTTGGCGTGGGTGCCCGCGACACCCATGCGGAGCGCTAGACCGCGTGCCGACCGTCATCGCACGGCTGCTCGCCGCTGCGCTCGCAGCCCTGGGACTGATGCACGTCTACTGGGCATTGGGTGGACGCGCCGGAAAGTCCGCGGCAGTACCCGAGATCAATGGGCAGCGCGCATTTGTTCCCACCAGAGCCGGGACGCTGGCGGTGGCGGCGGCACTCCTTTTCGCCGCTTCGGTGGTGGCCATCGCAGGAGGCCTGTTTGGGGTCGGAGAGTTCAAGGGCTTTTTCCGCTTTTTGGCATACGGACTCAGTGCGACGTTCATCGCCAGGGCAATTGGGGATTTTCGCCTGGTTGGATTTTTCAAGCGTGTGCGGGATACCCGGTTCGCCCGGCTGGATACTTTCGTCTTTGCACCAGGGTGCCTGGCGCTTGGTCTCGCGGTCCTCTATGTGGCATACAATGGCGCATAGCTACCGAATCCAGGGTCGGCCTCACTAATTCAAGGAAGCGCTCGACATGTCCAGAGGCGTGATGGCCGTGTTCATCGTCATTCTTATTGCGGCGGTGGGAACTTACGCCAGACGAAAACGCAGGAAATGACAGGATCTTCTTCGGATATGAGCTGATTTTGGCGCCGGACGGCACTCATGCAGATCGTATGGCGGATACTTCAATTTCAATTGAGCGCCTCGGGGTTCGATGGAGGCGCACGGAGCACCGCGTCGGCCCGGCGTGCCTTGCCCCCGCTGTTGCGTTCATTCTCGAGCGCACGATCGAAGGCGCTGCGGCGGATCGCTCAGCGCGAGGGGTAACGATCCCGTGAGGCCATCCGCTATTTTCTGGCCTGCCATCCTGCAGGTCCTGCTGACGCTGATTGTGGCCGTGCGCATGTATCTTGACAGGGTCGCAGAGATGCGAGCTCGTGGCGTGAATCCCCAGGTCCTTGCCACAAGACGTGAGGCGGCGGCGCGCCTGGAGCACGTCGCAGCGGCCGACAACTTTCGCAATCTGTTCGAGCTTCCCGTCCTGTTCTTTGCCATTTGCCCGGCGCTCTTTGTCACGGGCCACGTGACCTCCCTCCAGCTGGGCCTGGCTTGGGCCTTTGTGCTTTCGCGCTGTGCGCACAGCCTCATACACGTGACGTACAATCGGGTCATGCACCGCTTTCAGGCCTACCTTATGGGCATGGTTTGCGTGTTTGCCATGTGGGCAGTCTTTGCCGTGCAACTGTTGCAAGCTCCCTGACCTCTGCACCGGGCGTCGCGTGAACCCTAGACCACCAAGCTCCGGCAGCGGTGCCCGCGGCGTTCAAGCGGTGCGACGGAGCCGCCGGGCTTAAGCCCAGTCGTTCCCTGTGAGACGTTATTTTGCCAATCTCCCGCCGGGCAAAATCGCCCTGTGGTGCTACCTCATCTGGTATCTGGAGACTGTCGCTGCCCATTTCGACCCGTCGCCCGCAATCTGGCTCAATTCCCTGGGAATCAGTGCAGTCATTGGCGTAGCGCTGCTGCTGAGTGTTGCGCGTGAATCCTCGAGTGCGGCGAACCCCTGGCAGACATTTCGCCTGTTCCTGATGCCGTTTTGCGTATCGAGCTTCGCCGCGCTCATCAAGGGCCAGGGGTACATTCTGGTACTGCCATCGCGACCTCTGGAGCTGTCCTTGTCCATTGGCCTGTGCGCGGTGTTTCTAGTATTCGTTCTGGTACTCCGAAGGCTTCGGCGCGGTCAAGGCTCATGAGCACTCCTGCCATCTACTGGCGCGGGCTGCCCGGCCATCTGCCGGAAGGGCTGCGGCAGGCTGTCTTCATCGAGGGACATCAGCAGCTCAAGATGCATCTAAAGCTGCTGTTCGTGCAGCACGCTGTACAGTGTCACATCGCGATAACCGAATGGCTCCAGGAGCGGCGCTCCGTCCGCTCCCGCCACACGCGCCAGAGCGCGGAGCGGCGCAGCACCGCCCGCAGCCAGCAGGGCAGCGGATGCCACAAATCGACGCCGTGTGAGTCTCGGTCGGCTAGCCATTTGGACTCCTCCGCGGCCAGCAAGGAACCGGGCCGGTACGAATCCTGCACCGCAGCGCGGTTCATGACAACCGCTGCTGGGGACGAGCCGGTATACACTCCATGGCCCGCGGCATCATGGTTTGCCGCCGCTCGCTGATGTCGTCCGCGCCTGTGGTGAAAGTGTCTGGCGTATCGGTATGAGATTCTGCCGCGCTCATGCGAGGCTCCAGTGGCCCCTTGCTGGCACGAGCCATTCTGGCGTTCCTGGCTCTGCCTGGTGTCGTGGCCCTCGGGGGCTTCCTCGCCTATGCCTGTGCTCCAGCGCGGCGCGCCTGACAGCCGCATCCGTCCAGCCTCGCCAGCCGATGCCCCGGCGCTCCTGGCCATTTACGCCCCTTTCGTGGAATCAACTGCGGTCTCGTTCGAGACGGTGGTGCCGACGACCGCGGAATTCGCGGCGCGCATCGTCGAGTCGCTGGCAACCTGGCAATGGCTGGTCGCTGAGCGACAGGGTCATTGCATCGGCTATGCCTACGGCTCGGCCCACCGCGCGCGTCCCGCCTACCGATGGTCGGTCGAGGTCTCGGCCTACGTGCGTCCGGACTGCCATCGCCAGGGTGTGGGTCGGGCACTCTATCTGCAACTCTTCGAATCACTGGCACTAAAGGGGTACTGCAACGCGTACGCCGGGACCACCCTTCCCAACGACGGCAGCGTCGCCCTGCACCAAAGCGTGGGCTTTGCACCCGTCGGCGTCTTCAAGGCGGTCGGCCGCAAGTTCGGCCGCTGGCACGATGTCGCATGGTTCCAGAAAGCCCTTCGAGACGCTCCGCCGAACGGCGCTGATGCAGGCCAGGGGGAATGCAGGGTGACAGATCCGTCTGCTGCTGAACCGACCCCGGCCGAGCTCAAGCGCGCGATCGCTGCAGGTGAGCTGGCGACCATCCAGGGCTACACCGTGGAATTCGGCCCTGCCTGTCTGCAGCTGGGCGGAGCGGATGAACTCACCGCGTTGCATTACGCCGCGGCGTCGGGCCACGCCGAGCTGGTCCTGTACTTGCTCGCGCCGCCGATCAATGCCGATGCCGGCGCAGCGCGCGGCAATCAATTCACCCCTTTGCATGCCGCTGCCATGAATGGCCACTCATCGGTCTGCGCGGCTCTGATCAGGGCGGGCGCGAGTGTCAACGCCCAGACCGAGCCGCAGGGATATGCCCCCCTGCACAGCGCAGCCTTCGGCGGACACGTCGAGACTATTCGGGTGCTGCTGGCCAGCGGCGCCGATCCGGCCTTGCTGAACTACCGCCAGGAGACCCCGGCTGATACAGCAGCCCGGGCGGGCCAGCTGGCGGCACGAGCGCTGCTGGGTGCTCCTGGGCGGTGATCAACCTCAGTTACGCGTTGATGGCGCTGTTCCTGGCCGCCGTCCTGGCCTGGCAGCTCATTTCCGGCCGGGCATTGGGCACCTGGTGGTATCCAAACATCACGCGCCAGGATAATCCCCGGGCGTATTGGTTTGTCGTAGCCGTCCAGGGCGTTATCCTTGTCGCCTTTCTGCTCACGGGAAAAACATGGCACCTTCGGTAGCGAATGGGGCTGAAACGGAATCGGAGCCGGCGGGGTTTCGCGCCATCATCAGCGACGCCATCGCCTATTGGGAGCCCAGGCGCATCGGCTATAACCTCATCCTCACCGCAATTGTCGTGGGGCAGGTGTCGTTGACCTGGCCGCACTTCCGCGGCGCCATCGCCCTGGGGAATCTGCTGATCCTGTTCGTGCTCGCCGTGCTGGCGAACGTGTGCTACTGCGCCGCTTACCTGGTCGACGTGCCGGTGCAGTACTCCACGTACCGCGAGCAGTGGCGTCGCTGGCGGTGGGTGCTGTGGGTGCTCGGGATGTGCCTCGCCGGATTGATGACGTTCTATTGGACCGTCGATGAGATGATTGTCTAAAGAGAGAGGAGCTGGACCATGAAAGCCTACGTGACCACCACGGGTGTGC
This sequence comes from Gammaproteobacteria bacterium, assembly GCA_025350345.1. Taxonomy (GTDB): domain Bacteria; phylum Pseudomonadota; class Gammaproteobacteria; order Steroidobacterales; family Steroidobacteraceae; genus FEN-1191. Next base: position 6,614 of record JANXYA010000169.1, on the reverse strand, counting down.
TGTTCGCGCTGCTCGTCGTCCTGCACGTCTGGCGAGCCTTCGCCGAAGGGGGTTCCGAATTCAAGAGCCCGATCTACATTGCCAGCACCGCGGCCTGCGCGGCCCTGGCGATATGGGCGTGGCGCGTGCGCAGCAAGATTCCCTAGGCCTGGCGGACAGCAGGCGCGAGTTCAGCACCTGCGCAGGAGTTGGCATGCACTACTTGCTCTTGTATGAATATGTGCCGGACTACCTCCAGCGTCGCGGCGAGTTCCGCAATCAGCACCTGCAGGCGGCCTGGGAGTCACAGGCGCGCGGCGAGCTGGTCCTGGGTGGCGCCTTTGCCAATCCGGCGGACGGTGCGGCGATCCTGTTTCGCTGCGAGTCGCGGCGCGTGCCGGAGCGCTTTGCCGTGACGGACCCTTACGTCCTGGGCGGCCTGGTGACCCGCTGGCAGATTCGGGAGTGGACGACGGTGGTGGGCGAGCAGGCCAGTGCGCCCGTGCGCCCAGGCGCCCATCAGCCGGCCTGACCGTGACGTTTCCGATGGAAGGCGGTTGCGATTGCCGGGCCGTGCGCTATCGCATGGAATCGGCGCCCCTCATCGTGCACTGCTGCCACTGCCGCTGGTGTCAGCGGGAATCTGGCGCGTCCTTTGCGCTGAACGCTATGATTGAGGCGAGCCGGCTGACCCACCTCGGAGCGCCTCCGCAGCTGGTGCAGACCCCGACTCACAGCGGCAAGGGCCAGGATATTGCAAGATGCCCGAAATGCTGGGTCGCGCTGTGGAGCCACTACTCGGGCGCAGGCCCGGTCCTGGCTTTCGTGCGCGTGGGGACTGTCGATGAACCGGCTGCACTGCCGCCCGACATCCACATCTACACCGACTCGAAGCAGCCCTGGGTGGTCCTTCCGGCCGCCACGCCTGCTGTGCCGGCCTACTATGATCGCGAGAAATATTGGTCCAGGGAGAGCCTGGAGCGAAGGCGCGCCATCCTGCCGCAGATCGAGGCCTATCAGGCTGCTCTGCGGCGCGGCGACGCCTGAGAGCGGGCTTCGCCGGAGCGCACCGTGCTGAGCGCCACCTGCCATTGCGGTGCCATTCGCCTGCAGCTGGCGCGGCGACCCCGCACCGTGACGAGCTGCAACTGTTCGATCTGCCATCGCTATGGAGCGCTGTGGGCCTATTACAAAACAAGGGATGTGCGCATCCTCAGGACCTCTGCGCGTAGCGATGTGTACTCGTGGGGCGACCGATTCCTGAAGTTCGTGCGCTGCGGTGTCTGCGGATGCGTCACTCACTGGACGCCCACATCCAGCAGGGCCGGTGACCGGATGGGTATCAACGCGCGAAATCTCGATCCCGGGGTGCTCGCGCTGATCCGCGTGCGCAGGCTCGACGGCGCCCACACCTGGAAGTACCTGGATTGAGCGGCGCGGACATGCTGATCGCCGGAAGCTGTCATTGCGGGAACATCGCCTTCAGGCTGGCATGGGAGCCGAGCCCGAGGGAAATCCCGGCGCGCGCCTGCGGCTGCTCCTTTTGCACCAGGCATGGTGGCGTGTGGACCTCATGGCCGTCGGGCGATCTCGAGGTGGCGGTACAGGATGGCTCGCTCGTGTCGAAGTACGCCTTCGGCACGAAGACAGCTGAGTTTCATGTGTGCGCGCGCTGTGGCATCGTGCCCGTCGTCACCAGCCGGCTCGACGGGCGTCTCTACGCGGTCGTCAGCGTGAATGCCTTCGAGGGCGTCGCACCGGCGCTGCTACGGCGCACGCCGGCGAGCTTCGATGGCGAAGGCGAGGTGGAGCGGCTCGAGCGGCGCAAGCGCAACTGGATTGCCAATGTCCGGTTCGTAGGGAGCACATTTCAATGATGGGGCGCCTGTAATGGTCGATCCACTGCTCATAGACCTGCCGGATTCCATCGACACGGAGCGCCTGCGCCTGCGGCCACCGCGCACGGGCGACGGAGCGCTGCACTACGCCGCGGTCGCGGAATCCCTGCCGGAATTGCGCCGGTTCCTCGGTGCATTGCCGTGGGTGGCGGCGGAGCCATCGCCGGAAGTCTCCGAACTGTACTGCCGCAATGCACAGGCCAACTTTCTGGCACGCAAGGACCTGCCCTTCCTGCTGTTCGAGAAATCCACCGGGCAACTGGTGGGCGCGACCGGCCTGCATCGCATTGCCTGGGATACGCCCAAGGCGGAAGTGGGCTACTGGGTGCGAACCTCCAGATCCGGCTGCGGATTCATCCGCGAGGCGGTCACGGCGATGACCGAGTACGCTTTCCAGCAGCTGCGCGCCGCGAGGGTCGAGCTCGTCACGGATGAGGCGAACCTCGCATCGCGTAAAGTGGCGGAACGCTGCCAGTTCGAGCTGGAGGGCATCCTGCGCCAGGATCGGCGCGCGACCGATGGCTCTCTCGCGAACACCTGCATCTACGCGCGCCTGCCACCCGTCCGCTGATTCCGCGAGGTCCTGATGCGAGCTGCCGTCTACGATCACACCGGCCCGGCCGCCGAAGTGCTGAGCATTGCGGAACTGCCCACTCCCGTGCCGGGACCACTCGAGGTGCGGGTCAAGCTCAAGTGGTCAGGGGTCAACCCCTCGGATGTCAAGACACGCTCGGGTGTGCGCAGCAGGACGCTGCCCTTTCCGAGGATCGTGCCGCACAGCGATGGCGCCGGCGTGATCGACCAGGTGGGCGAGGGGGTCGATCGGGCGCGCATTGGCGAGCGCGTCTGGGTGTGGAACGCCGCCTGGCAACGCCCGCATGGAACGGCAGCCGAGTACGTCGTGCTGCCCGCGCCGCAGGCGGTGAGGCTGCCGGACGGAGTCGATCTGGCCGCGGGCGCCTGCCTTGGCATACCCGCACTTACGGCGTATCACGCCGTCACGGTAGATGGCGGGGTGCGGGGCAAGAGCGTGCTGGTCGCCGGCGGAGCGGGGGCGGTGGGCCATTACGCCGTGCAGTTTGCCCGGCTGCAGGAAGCCCGGCAGATCCTCGCCTCGGTCAGCAATCCGCAGAAGGCGGCACTCGCGCAAGCCGCGGGTGCCCAGCTGGTCGTGAACTACAGGACCGAAGACCTTATCCAGCGCTGCCTCGAGGCCACGGCGGGTGTGGGGCTGGATCGCATCATCGAAGTGGACTTGGCCGCGAACGTGAAGGCCGATCTCGCCTTGGTGCGAGCGGACGGCGACATCGTCGCCTACGGAAGCGGTGCCGGCGAGATTGCCGTCCCCTTCCTGCCCGCGATCACGAAGAATGTGCGCCTGCGATTCTTCATCGTGTACAACCTGAATCCGGAAGACCGCATGCGCGCCGTCAGGGACCTGAGCCACTACCTCGAGACAAACAGCCTGACACATCACATCGGCGCCCGCCTGCCCCTCGCGCGCATTGCCGAGGCGCATGAACTCGTGGAGCATAGCCGGGTGACGGGAAACGTCGTCCTTGAAATCTAGTCCTCTGACTCAAGCCGTTGGGCTGATGCTCCGATGACGGCGTCCTGGGTGGTGCGCATGGCCGGGGCCGGCGATTACGCGGGCTGGCGGCCCCTTTGGGACGGCTACAACGCCTTCTATGGCCGCGAAGGGGCGAGCGCGCTGCCGGATCCGATCACGCTGGGCAGCTGGCAGCGCTTCCTCAATCCGCGCGAGCCGATGTACGCGCTGGTGGCCACCGATCAGGGAACGCTCGTCGGCCTGGCGCATTACCTGTTTCATCGCAGCACCATACGACCCGAGCTGAGCTGTTATCTGTCCGACCTGTACACCCTGCCATCCCACCGGGGCCGCGGCATTGCACGCGCACTCATCGAGGGGGTGTACGCGCAGTGCCGCTCAGCCGGAATCAAGGCAGTCTACTGGCAGACGCATGAATCGAACGCTGCGGGCCGGCGGCTGTACGACACGCTCGCCAGTTACGACGGATTCATCGTCTACGACCGCGAGCTCTGAGCCGGCGCGGCCGGCGCGGCCGGCGCGACGGCGGCGCCGCTCCCCTGCAGGTGGAAGTGCACGCGTACCTTGTCATCGAGCACCGCATCCCAGTCGGGATCGCCCACGCCAAAGTATTTGCGCGACAGTTCAAGGCTCCCATCGAAGGCGGTTGCAGTGCCGGTGTGCCGCACAGTGATGGGCACGGTGACGGTCAGGGACTTGCCCTTGATGCTGAGCGTGCCGGTCGCCTCGAAGTGATCCGCGCCGCCAGGCTTGATCGCAGTCGAGCGGAAACTGCCCTGGGGAAAGTGTGCGCTGTCGAACCACGCGGCCTGGCGTACCTCGGCGTTGTAGGATTCATCACCGATATCGAGACTGCCCACTTCGACGTCCACGCTGGCGCTGGCCGAGGCGGGATGGGCCGCGTCGTAGACGATCGTGCCGCTGAAGCGCTTGAAAGGCGCGTCGACCGGGACGCCTTCCTGCCTGAAGGTGGCCACGATCGTGCTCTGGCCCACATCGATGGCACCGTCGGCGGCAAGCGCCACCACGGCAATGGCAAGACCCGCGGGCAGCAACATCCAGCGCGCGCAGGCGAACGTCACGAGCGGAGGTCCGGGGCGCAGCCTAGCTGGACTGCCAGCGCAGCATGCGCCGCAGCGTATCGTCGCGATCGAAGCAGTGGTGCTTGATCGCCGCCAGGACATGCAGGCCAATGGCGACGGCCAGTACCCACCCGCCGGCGCTATGGATCTCCTTGACGAATTCGGCCAGGGCCTTGTCCTTGTGCACCAGGCTTGGCAGGGGAATCAGGCCCAGGTAAACGATGGGAATGCCCGAGGCGTTGGTGTAAATCCACCCCGTCAGCGGCTGCACCAGCAGCATGAGGTACAGCGCTCCGTGCAGGATCTGTGCAGACAGGCGCTGCCAGGCCGGCATGGGGAGCGGCGCCGGCGGCGGGTGCGACACGCGCCACAGGAGGCGTACGAAAAGCAGGGCGAGCACGGTGACGCCGATCCACTTGTGCCAGTTGAAGAGCCTGAGCTTGAGCGGGCTGAACACCATGTCGGACATGGTCCACCCCATGGCGATGGCGGTGATGACCAGCGCCGCCACGATCCAGTGCAGCGCGACGGCAGTGCGGGTGTAGGCAGTCGTCATCCAAGGACTCCGGTACCGGACAAGTAAGCCGATTATCCAATCTGGCGCGGGCAATAGCGAGGGTGCGCCCGTAGCCGTATGGCGCGTGAGTGCCGCGCGCGACTCATCTGGGTTCAACTGCTACACTGCGCGCGCCGTAGATTCAACCGAGGCAAGCGCTTGCAACAAGGCCATACCCTGCGTGTCCTGAGCTGGCTCCTGGCGCCGCTCCTGGCGAGCACCGTCTGCCATGCGCACCACCGGGTGAGCACTCCGGGCCAGCCCGACATCCGCTCCAGCTCGGTGCTGGTGCTCGATGAGGGCACTTCCACGGTGCTGCTGGCGCGGCAGGTGGATCAATCGACGCCGATCGCGTCGATCACCAAGCTCATGACCGCGCTGGTCGTGCTGGATGCCAGGCAGCCGCTGGATGAAATGCTGGAGGTGACCGATGCGGATCGCGAGCGCGGCCGCGGCGCCTATTCAAGACTGGTGGTGGGCACGCAGCTGAGCCGTGGCGATCTGCTGCACCTGGCGCTCATGTCATCGGAAAATCGCGCGGCGCATGTCCTGGGGCGCAATTACCCGGGGGGACTGAGCGCGTTCGTGGCGGCGATGAACGCCAGGGCGCTCGCGCTGGGGATGCACAATGCCCGTTTCGTCGACCCCACCGGCCTGTCGAGCGACAATGTCGCCAGTCCGGCTGATCTGTCGCGGTTGGTGATCGCGGCCTCGCAGGTGCCGGCGATCGAGGAATACTCCACCGACGAGCACTATGCGGTGCGTGTCGGCCGGCGGCAGATCGAGTATCGCAACACCAATCTGCTGGTGCGAAACCCCGCCTGGGACATCATCGTGCAGAAGACCGGGTACATCGCCGAAGCCGGCAAGTGCCTGGTGATGAAGGCCATGATACAGGGCCGTTCCATCGTGATCGTGCTGCTGGATTCCTTCGGCAAGTACACGCGCGTCGCGGACGCCCAGCGCATCAGGAAGTGGCTCGAGACCCGGCCGACTGCGGGCGCGCTGTCCTTGCCTCAGGCCTGAGCCAGCTCGATCGCCGCGGACCGCGCAGCCTGCACCGGCGACTGGCCGATGCTGCCGAGCAGGACCACCGTCAGCAGACAGGCAGCCAGGGCGCAGGCGAAGCTGCGGCCGAATCCAAGGGTCTTACTTGCAGTGTTCATGGTCGTTGCTCCTGATTGAGTTGTGTTGATCATTCCCGAGGCGCCTTGCGGCCCTCGATCAAGTAGGTGAGCAGGTTGGCGATGCCGATCGCAGCCGGGACCAGGCCCCACAGATAGTTGTGGCTGTCGGTGTGGTAGAGGGCGACCATGATGGCTGCGCCCACCAGCAGCAGCACCAGTCCGCGACGCAGATTGTCGGCAGGCGTGCGGCCCTTGCGGCAGCCGTTCTGGAAGCACTCGGGCGGGATCGGCAAGTCCGAGGGTGCTTATGCGCTCGAGCAGCAGCGCGCGCGCACGGTGCAGATTGGTCTTGATCGTGCCCTCCGGCACGCCCAGCATCTGCGCCACCTCCCCGACTGCGCG
>JANXYA010000158.1 GCA_025350345.1 Gammaproteobacteria bacterium | reverse complement strand
GCAGGTCGATCTGCATCAGGTTCATCGGATCGACGTAGGGGTTGCGCAGCGCAATGCTGCGCTGGAGCGTGCGATCCCCGTCCAGCAGCGCGGCACTTTCCTTAATCTCGCCGACCAGGCGGCAGGTCAGGACATATTCGGCGCGGATATCCGCCGCGATGCCGGCGCCACCCGCCGCGGCCAGCTCATCGTAATGGGAGGCGATCTCCATGTCGGCGCGCGCCAGCATCGCTTCGATGTCATCGATCAGGCTGCGGAAAAAAGGCCAGCCGCCGTAGGCACGGCGCAGCACTTCCACGCCGCGCTGCGCGCGCGCCGCTTCCAGACCCGAGCCCGCGCCATACCATCCGGGCAGCATATGGCGCGACTGCGACCAGGCGTACACCCAGGCGGCAGCCGGCACGGCGGCCACGCCGCCGGCCGCGTCCGGCTCGCGCCGCTGCTGGGCGCCGATGCGCATCCGCTCGATCACGTCGATCGGCGTGACGGCACGGAAGAACTCGTAGAAGCCCGGGCGCTCGAGCAGCGCTCGCCACGCCACGCGGCTCTGCGCGGCGACCTGCGCGACGGCTGCAGCAAACGCCACACTCTCCTGCACCGCCACGCCGCGGCGCACCGCCAGCGTGGCGAGCGCCAGGGTATTGAAGGCACGTTCCAGCGAGCGCATCGCATTGGCGCGCAGCCCGAGGTTCTGCGCGATGCTCTCGCCCTGCTCGGTGAAGCGCAACACGCCGCTCACTGACTCGGCTGGCGCGGCGCGCAGCAGCTCATCGATCCGGCCGCCGCCGCGCGGGATGCTGCCACCGCGGCTGTAGAACAGCACGTGGCCTTCGCGCGCCTGATCGAGCGCGGCGGTCAGCGCACGCTGCGCCCGGTAGGCGGCCAGGCGCGAAGCGCAGATGCCGCTGTCGCGATTGCCCTCCGAGTAGCCGATCAGCACGGTCTGCAATCGCTTGCGTGCGGCGAGGTGCTGCTGGTAGGCAGGAACGCCGAGGAGTGTGCGCATGACTTCACCGCAACTCTCGAGCGCCTCCACCGTGTCGAACTGCGGCGCGACGTCGATGACCGCGGCGCCGCTGTGTCGGTCGCGGGCGCCAGCCCAGTGTGCGAGCACCAGCGGCGCCAGCACGTCGGCCGAGGTCACCGCTCCGCTCACGATGTACAGGCCCACCGCATCGGGTCCATAGCGATGGCGTCCCTGCATGACGGCATCGAACACCCCCAGGGTGCGCTTGCCGAGGGCATCGAATCCACTGCTCGGAGCGGCATCGCGTGCGAGCACTTCGACCAGTCGCGCGTGCTGCGCCTCGGCGCTGCGCTCCCGCCATTGCGGATCGGCCAGTCCCTGCGCCACCACCGTATGATGCACGCTGGCGTGCTGGCGCAGGTCCAGTGTGGCGAGGTGGAAGCCGAAGGTATCGATGCGCGCCAGCAGGCGACGCACCAGGAACAGTCCCGCATGCACGCCGCGATGGGCGCGCAGGCTGTCGGCGATGAGGGCGATATCGCCGCGAAACTGCGCCGGTCGTTCATAACCGTTGGGCCGACCTTCCAGGGTATTGCGCAGGCGCGCCGATATCTGCCCGAACAGCGCCCGATAGGGCATCGGATCATGGCGTGCGGGCGTGAGCCCGGGCGCATCGGGCAGGAGCGTGCGGTACTCCTCGATGCGCCGGGCCAGCGCCGCCGTGACGCCCACCCGGCCGGCGCTCTGGGTCAGCTGGTCCGCCAGCACCCGGCACTCGCCGTGGTAGTTGCCGATGATCGCCTGCTGCTGGCGCGCCAGCGTCTCGCGGATGCTCTTGGCGTGCACGTCGGCCGCGCCTTCCATGTCCCCGCCCACCCAGGTGCCGAAGCGCACCAGCAGCGGCATCTCCAGCGTCTCGGCGTCCGCGCCGTACAGGCGGGCCAGCGCTGCGGCCAGCTCCTCGTAGAACACGGGAATGATCCGGTAGAGCACTTCGGCGAGATAGAAGATCGCATGCTCACGCTGGTCCGCCACGGTCAGGCGATCGCGCGGATGCTCGGCCGTCTGCCAGTCGATGGTCACGTCGGTGCGGATTCGCTGCAGCAGGGCCGCCTTCTCCTGGGGCGCCAGCAGCGGATTGCTGCGTTCCAGCAGGCGATCGGCGATGCGCTGCTGGCGGCGCAAGCCCGTGCGCCGCGCCGATTCGGTCGGATGCGCGATCAGCACGGGCTCGACGCTCAATTGCCCCAGCAGCTGCAGCACCTCGGCAAGCTTCAGTCCCTGCGCCTTCAGCTCGGCCAGGGTATCGAGCACGCCGCTGGGCTGTGGCCGGTCGCTGTCGGCCAGGAAGTATTCACGGCGGCGGCGGATGCGATGGACCTTTTCGGCCACGTTGGCGAGCTGGAAATACGACGCGAAGGCGCGCACCAGGTCGCGTGCGAGCTGCGGCTGGCGGCCCTCGACCCGTGCGCGCAGCGCCTCCGCGGCGGCGGCAGTGCCTTCGCGGCGGCGAATCGCCGCGCGCCGGTCGCCCTCGGCCAGCTCATAGAGTTCATCGCCGCCCTGCTCGCGCAGAACGCTGCCCACGATCTCACCGAGCGCGTGGATGTCTTCGCGCAGCGGGGCGTGGTGCGGTGGAAAGTGAATATCGTCGCGGTTCAAACTTCGGCCCGTCGCTTACCGGCGCGCATTGTAGCCGCCGGGGCCCGCAATTACTCCGTGCAGGCGCGCGGGCCCTACCCCGCCAGCAGTACCGCCTCGGCGTGTTCCAGGGCTTCGGGCGTACCATAGATCACGACGATATCGCCCTCGCGCAACTCGGTGCCACCCTCCGGCTGGCGCCCGGTGATCCCCTGCCGCCGCACCGCCGTGAAGCTCACGTCGGCCCCGCGGGCACGCACCTCCTCGATCGCCCTGCCCACCGACCAGGCGCCGGGCGGCAGCACGATGGAGCGCAGCTCCTCGCGGAAGGCATGGGTCTCATCGATGACCCTCGCGCCGTCGTGGCGGAAGATGTGGCGCAGGGTGGTGTAACGACTGGCGCGTATGTCCCCTACCGTCCGCGACACCTTGTCGACCGGCACGTGCAGCATCATCAGGACCTGCGAGACCAGCATCAGGCTGGCCTCGAAGGTCTCCGGCACCACCTCGGTGACCCCGGCGGCCATCAATTCGGCCAGCCCGACGTCGTCCTGGGTGCGCACCAGCAACGGCACGTTGGCGCGCAGGCGGCGCACGGCGCGCGCGATGCCGACCGAGACGGCCGGGTCGGCGAAGGTGATGATCACCGCGCTGGCGGTGTCCAGTCCCACCTGCCGCAGCAGCTCCTCGTCGGCGCTGTCACCGAACACCACGTTATCGCCCGCGTGCCGCGCCAGCCGGATCCGTGCCGGGTCCAGATCGACCGCCAGGTATTCGAAGCCCAGTGATTCGAGCACCCGGGCGATGTTCTGGCCCACGCGGCCAAAGCCGCACAGTACGACGTGCTCGCGGCGCGCCAGCGCATCCGCCGCGGCGTTCTCGCGCTCCAGGGCGCTGTCCGGCGGGCCCTTCTCGCCCAGCACCAGCCGGGCAATTCGCCTGTTGTAGCGGATCAGCAGCGGGCTCAGCACCATGCTCAGGACCATCGCGGCCAGCAGCGGCTGACTGAGGCGCCCGGCGAGCAGCCCCGAGGGCACCAGGATCGTCAGCAAGGCCACCCCGAACTCGCCCCCGCCCGCGAGCACGAGGCTGGCCCGCAGGGCCTTGAAGGTGCTGCCGACGTGCCAGCGTGTCACCAGCGTGACGAGCAGGCTCTTGCCGAGCACCAGCAGTGCCACGAGCGCGGTGACCAGCAGGAATTGCCCATAAAGAAGTCGCAGGTCAAGCAGCATGCCCACCGAGATGAAGAACAGTCCCAGCAGCAGCTCGCGAAACGGCCG
>JANXYA010000125.1 GCA_025350345.1 Gammaproteobacteria bacterium | reverse complement strand
CGCGCATCGAAGGCGCGCACCTGGTCGACCGAGTACAGTCCGCGAGCCTGGCTCATCGGGCCATTATACTTAGGCGAGGCAATACGCTGATGCCGACTCCTGCACCGCCGCGCGACCTGGGCGCAGTCCGCACGCGACTGGCCGCGCGCGCGCGCGAACTGGGTTTCTCCGGCATCGGCATCACCGGCATCGAGCTCAGGGAGGATGAGCGTCATCTGGCGGCCTGGCTGCAGGCCGGGCGGCACGGGCAGATGCACTACATGGCGCGCCATGGCGAGCGCCGCAGCCGCCCCGAGGAGCTCCTGCCGGGCACGGTGCGCGTCATCAGCGCGCGCCTGGATTACTGGCCCGGCGCGGCACGCGATGCGCACTCCGTGCTGGCGGATCGCTCCTTCGGCTATGTGTCGCGCTACGCGCTCGGCCGCGATTATCACACCCTGATGCGCAAGGCCCTGCAGCAGCTCGCCGACTTCCTGGCCACGCTGGCCGGGCCGCACGGGCATCGGGCCTACACCGATAGCGCGCCGGTGCTGGAAAAGGCGCTCGCGCGCAATGCCGGACTCGGCTGGATCGGCAAGCACACCAACCTGATCGCGCGCGAAGCCGGCTCGTACTTCTTCCTCGGCGAGATCTACACGGATCTGGCCCTCCCGCTCGATGAGCCTGCCAGCGCGCACTGCGGCAGCTGCACGGCGTGCATGCCCGCCTGCCCGACCGGTGCCATCGTCGCACCCTGGCAGCTCGACGCGAGGCGCTGCATCTCCTACCTCACGATCGAACTGCCCGGCCCGATCCCTGTGGAACTGCGGCCCGCCCTGGGCAATCGCATCTACGGGTGCGATGACTGCCAGCTCGTCTGCCCCTGGAATCGCTACGCACGTACGGCGGCGCACCCCGACTTCAAGGTGCGCCACGGTCTCGATGCGCCGCGCCTGAGCGAGCTGTTCGCCTGGAGCGCCGGGCAGTTCGATGCGCGCATGCGCGGCTCGGCGATCTACCGGATCGGCCATGAACGCTGGCTGCGCAACATTGCCGTCGCACTTGGCAATGCGCCCGGCGATGAGGAGGTGCTGGGCGCCCTGGAGGCGCGGCGCGAGGACCCTTCAGAGCTGGTACGCGAGCACGTGCACTGGGCGCTGGCGCGCCACGGACGCGCCCAGGCCCCGCACCGATGAGCGCTTCAGCGCAGCAGCGCGAGGCGCAGGTTGTCGATCAGCCGCGCCTTGCCGAGGCGCACGGCGGTCAGGACCACGAGCTCGCGCGAGGGCGCACGTGGGGCCTGCAGGTCCACTGCGTCGCGCACGGCAAAATAATCGGGGCGGAGCCCGGCCACCGCGAGGGCCTGCCAGCCGCCACTCTCGATGCCGATGAAATCGCGGTCGCCGGCCTCGAGCCGCTCGACCGCCGCGCGCAGCGCATGGTAGATCGCCGGGGCCACGGCGCGATCGGCGGGGGAAAGAAATCGGTTGCGCGAGCTCAAGGCGAGACCGTCGGGGGCGCGCACCGTGGGTGCGCCGATGATCTCCACCGGCAGCAGCAGGTCGCTGGTCATGCGCCGGATGATGATGAACTGCTGGTAGTCCTTCTCGCCGAACACCGCCACATCCGGCGTCACGATGTTGAACAGCTTTGCGACCACGGTGGCGACGCCGGCAAAATGCCCGGGACGAAACTGGCCGCACAGGATCCCGGACAGTCCACGCACCGTGATCATCGTGGCCTGGGCCCCGCCCTCCGGGTAGATCTCCGCGACCGGGGGCGCGAACAGCAGGTCGCAGTGCGCCTCGCGCAGCAGCCGCTCGTCCTCGTCGAGGGTGCGCGGATAGGCCGCGAAATCCTCGGCCGGCCCGAACTGGAGCGGGTTGACGAATACGCTGGTGATGACCCGATCGGCGCGGCTCCGTGCGGCCGCGAGCAGGCTCAGGTGCCCCGCATGGAGATTGCCCATGGTCGGCACGAGCGCGACGCGGCTGCCCTCGGCCCGCCAGAGACGCACGCGTTCGCGCACCGCGGCGACGGTGGTTACTACTTCCATGATTGCCTGATAAGCCGCCGCTTCAGAAGCAGTGTTCCGGCGCCGGATAGCTGCGATTGCGCACGGCCTCGACGTAGTGCGCGACCGCTGTGCCGCAGTCGCCCGCGCCGCTCATGAAGTTGCGCACGAAGCGCGGCTTGCGCCCTGCCGTAATGTCGAGAATGTCGTACAGCACCAGGATCTGGCCGTCCGTGTCGGGGCCGGCGCCGATGCCGATGACCGGGACCTGCACCCCGGCGGTGATATCGCGCCCAAGCGAGGCGGGAATGCATTCGAGCAGCAGCAGGTCGGCCCCAGCTGCCTCCAGCGCGCGCGCCTCGGCCAGCATGCGCACGGCCCCCTCGCGCTCGCGCCCCTGGACGCGAAACCCGCCAGTCTTATGGACCGATTGGGGCTTGAGCCCCAGGTGCGCGCACACGGCGATGTCGTGGCGCGCCAGGTGCTCGACGATCTCGAGCTGCGAGCCGCCGCTCTCGAGCTTGATCATGCGCGCGCCGCCTTCCTGCATGAGGCGCACGCTGTTGGTGAGCGCATGCTCGCGCGAGGTGTAGCTCATGAAGGGCATGTCCGCCGCCAGGAAGGCGCGACG
>JANXYA010000107.1 GCA_025350345.1 Gammaproteobacteria bacterium | reverse complement strand
GATGCCGTATTGCCCGGTGGCGGCTGGCCGGTGGGGGCGATCACGGAGCTGATGCCGGACGCGCAGGGGATCGGTGAACTCTCACTGCTCCTGCCGGCGCTCGCGCAACTCAGTCGCGCGGGCCGGTACGTCGCCTGGATCGCACCGCCCTGCCTGCCCTACCCGCCGGCTCTGGCACGCCATGGCCTGGCGCTCGAGCGCCTGCTGCTCGTGCACACGCGCGATACGCAGACCCTGCTGTGGGCCACCGAGCAGGCGTTGCGCTGCCCGGCCATCGGCGCGGTGCTCGCCTGGCCCGTGGCGCTCGATGAGCGGCGCGTACGCCGGCTCCAGCTCGCGGCCGAGACCGGTGGCAGCTGCGGTCTGCTCTATCGTCCGCCGGCCGCGGCGCAACAGCCCTCGCCCGCCGCGCTGCGGCTGCGGCTGCGGGCCCTGGATACGGGGCTCCGCATCGAAATCCAGAAAGCCCGCGGCGGACGCGCGCATGCTCTGGTTGTGCATCCTGCTGCCGCGCTTTGCGCCTGAAGCCTCGGGCGCCGGCGGCCCACAGGCTGAGCGGGCCGCGCTCGAGGTGCTGGCGCTGTGGGCGCTGCAATGGAGCAGCCGGGTCAGCTATCGCGTGGCGATCGAGGGCGAGCGCCACATCGATCCCGCGCTCTGGATCGAGATCGGCGCGAGCTGCCGGCTCTTCGGCACTCACGCCGCATTGCGTGAACGTATCGCCGCCGATCTCGCCTCGCTCGGCTACACCCACCGGCAGGGCGCCGCGCCCACGCCCCAGGGTGCGGCACTCCTGGCGCGTGCCGGGCTGGCCGGAGCTGCGATAACGCGCGCGCAGCTGCGGCAACAGCTCGCACCGCTTCCGCTGACACTGCTGGCGCTGCCGGACGAGCAGCTCGCCGCACTGCAAAGCGCTGGCCTGCAGTGCATCGGTGAGTTGCTGGCGCTGCCCGCCGCCGCGATCGCGCAGCGTTTCGGTCCCGGCGCCAGCCTGTATCTGCAGCGCCTGTGCGGCGAGGCGCGCGAACCACTCCGCCTGGTACGAGCGCCCCTGCGCTTCACCAGCCGCTGTGAATTCGCACAGCCGGTCACCGACACCACGGCGCTCCTGTTCCCGCTGCAACGCCTGCTCGCCGGACTCCAGGGGTATCTGCGCTCGCTCGATCGCGCCGTGCAGCGCTACACCCTGTGTCTCGAGCATCACCGTCGCGCGCCCACGCGCCTGACGATCGGCCTTTCCCGCCCCGGCCGCGACGCCGCACAACTGCTGGCCCTGGCCCGCGAGCGGCTCGCCGCGTGCACGCTGAGCGCGCCCGTCCATGGGCTCGGCATCGAGGCCCACGAACTCCTGCAACCCCTGGTGTTGCAGAACGACCTGTTCTCGCGCGCGGCGCAGCACACCGAGCAACTCCAGCAGGTGATCGACCGGCTCGCCGCCCGCCTCGGTGAAGCCGCGGTGCAGACCCTGCACAGCGCCGCCGATCATCGTCCCGAGCGCGCCTGGCGCATGAGCAGCGCATCGATCGCGGCAACGACTGCAGCACCGGAGGGTTCAGCGGCGCCCGTGCGCCCCTGCTGGCTGTTGCCGGAACCCCTGCCCATCGACAGGCCGCAGGAACTGCTCGCCGGACCCGAGCGCATCGAGAGCGGCTGGTGGGATGGCGCCGACATCGCGCGCGATTACTACCTGGCCCGCGGCGCGGATGGCGCGCAGCTGTGGGTGTTCCATGACCTGCGGTGCGGCGCGTGGTGCGTGCACGGGCTGTGGGCATGAGCGCGTACGCCGAGCTGCACTGCCTCAGCAACTTCAGCTTCCTGCGCGGCGCCTCGCATCCGGCCGAGCTGGTGAGGCACGCGCATGAGCTCGGTTACCGCGCACTCGCCCTGACCGATGAATGTTCGATGGCCGGCGTGGTGCGGGCCCACGAGGCCGCGCAGGGCCTGCCGGAAGGCCCTCGCCTGCGACTGATCGTCGGCGCAGAGTTCCGCTGCAGCGACGGCCTGCAGCTAGTACTGCTGGCGCCTGACCAGCGTGCCTACTCCCAGCTCTGCCGGCTCATTACCCTGGCGCGCCGCCGCGCGGCGAAGGGCCGCTACGCACTGGCGCAGGCGGACCTGGAATCCGGCCTCGATCAGTGCCTGGCGCTGTGGTTGCCGCCCCCGGACGATGCGGCCGCCGCAGAGCAAGCGCTCGCCGCAGGGCGGTGGCTGCGCGAGCGTTTTGCCGAGCGTGCCTGGCTGGCGGTGGAATTGCATCGCGGCGCCGGCGATCGCTCACGCCTCGCGCACTGCCAGGAACTGGCGCGGCGCTGCGCCCTGCCCGCGGTGGCCGCGGGCGATGTGCACATGCATCGGCGCAATCGCCGCCGGTTGCAGGATCTGCTGACCGCGATCCGCCACGGCTGCACGCTCCAGAGCGCGGGTGCGCGGCTGTTTCCCAATGGGGAGCGGCACCTGCGCCCGCTGCGCACGCTCGCGCGCCTGTACCCCCCTGAACTGCTGGCCGCGAGCCTCGCCATCGCCGAGCGCTGCCAGTTCGATCTCGGCCAGCTGCGCTACGAATATCCGGCCGAACTCGTGCCAGCAGGCTCGAGCGCCAGCGCGCACCTGCGTGCGTTGACCGAGGCCGGCGCGCGGCGGCGCTGGCCCCAGGGCGTGCCAGCGCCGGTGGCGGCGCTGCTGGAAAAGGAGCTGCAGCTGGTCGCGGAGCTCGGGTACGAGCATTTCTTCCTCACCGTGCATGACGTGGTCGACTTCGCGCGCCGGCGCGACATTCTCTGCCAGGGGCGCGGCTCGGCGGCGAACTCCGCGGTCTGCTATGCGCTGGGCATCACCGAGGTCGACCCGGCGCGCATGAGCCTGCTGGTCGAGCGCTTCATCAGCCGCGAGCGGCGCGAACCGCCGGATATCGACGTCGATTTCGAGCACGAGCGGCGCGAAGAGGTGATCCAGTACCTCTACGCCAAGTACGGACGGGAGCGCACTGCGCTTGCGGCCACCGTCGTCACCTACCGCAGCCGCAGCGCACGGCGCGACGTCGAGCGCGCGCTCGGTATCGAGCCGGCCACGACGGCAGCGGCCACGGATCCGGCGCATGGTGCGCGCGCCGCCCTCGCCGCCGGGCTCATCGCCGAGCTGCGCGGCTTCCCCCGCCACCTCTCGCAGCACGTGGGCGGCTTCGTGATCTCCGGCGAGCCGCTCCACGAACTGGTGCCCATCGAAAACGCCGCCATGCCCGATCGGACGGTGATCCAGTGGGACAAGGACGACCTGGAGACCCTGGGGCTCCTCAAGGTAGACGTGCTCGCGCTCGGCATGCTCACTGCGATCCGCAAGAGCCTGGAGTTCATCCGTGCGCATCGGGGCTGGCCGGGGTGCGTGCAGGATATCCCTGCCGAGGATCGCGCCACCTACGACATGATCTGCCGCGCCGAAACCGTTGGCGTGTTCCAGATCGAATCGCGTGCGCAGATGAGCATGCTGCCGCGCCTGCGGCCGCGCTCCTTCTACGATCTGGTGATCGAGGTGGCCATCATCCGCCCCGGCCCGATCCAGGGCGGCATGGTCCACCCCTACCTGCGCCGCCGCCAGGACCCGGGAAGCGTCAGCTATCCAAGCCCGGCGCTGGCGGAGGTGCTGCGCCGCACGCTCGGCGTGCCGATCTTCCAGGAACAGGTGATGCAGATCGCCGTCGTCGCCGCCGGCTTCACCGCCGGCGAGGCCGATCAGCTGCGTCGCTCCATGGCGGCCTGGAAACGCCGCGGCGGCCTCGAGCCGTTCCGCGAGCGGCTCCTCGGCGGCATGAGTGCCAACGGCTACAGCGCGGAATTTGCCGAGGGCATCTACCGGCAGATACTGGGGTTCGGCGAGTACGGGTTCCCGGAATCGCACGCCGCCTCCTTCGCGCTGCTGACCTATCTGTCCTGCTGGCTCAAGTGCCACGAACCCGCGGCCTTCTTTGCCGCGCTGCTCAACAGCCAGCCGATGGGTTTCTACCAGCCGGCGCAGCTCGTGCAGGAGGCGCGGCGGAACGGCGTGACCCTGCTGCCGCCCGATGTGCTGCGCAGCGCCTGGGACTGCACGCTCGAGCCTGCCACGGGCGGCGCGCTCGCGATCCGCACCGGACTCGCGCTGGTGCGCTCGCTCCCCAGCGCCCACGCGCAGCGCCTCCTCGACGCGCGCGCCCAGGCACCGTTCCGGAGTATCGCCGAGCTGGCGCAGCGCGCGGCACTGCCCAGGCGCAGCATGCAGCTGCTGGCGATCGCGGGCGCACTGCACGGCTTAAGCGAACACCGCCACGCGGCGAGCTGGCTGGCGCTCGGGGCTGAGCCGCCGCCCGGGAGCCTGGGGCTGGCCAGCCCAATCGAACCCGCCGTGATTCTGCCGCGCCCGAGCGCGGCCCAGGAAATCATGGCCGACTACACAGCTGTCCTTGAGCACCACACAGCATCCACTGGTGCTGTTGCGCGAGCAGCTCCGCCGCGCGCGCATCTGCAGCCACCTCGAACTGCGCGCGCTGCCCGATGGCGCCGTCGTGCGTGTCGGCGGCCTCGTCACGCACCTGCAGCAGCCCGGCACGGCTTCCGGCGTCGTGTTCCTCTCGCTCGAGGACGAGACCGGCATCGTCAATGTGATTCTCTGGCCGCAGGTCTTCATGACGCAGCGCGCCCCGGCACTGAGCGCCAGCCTGCTGGTGGTCAGCGGTACGCTGCAGAACCAGAACGGGGTCGCGCACGTGATCGCGCGCCGCCTGCACGATCGCTCCCACTGGCTCGAGGGCCTGACCCGCCGCTCGCGCGACTTCCACTAGCTCCGCTCAGCGCTTGGCGCGCAGGTAAGGCAGGGCCGCGCGCAGGTAAATGACCATCGACACCAGGGTGAGGAGCGCGGCCAGCCCCGTGAGCCACAGGCCCGAGCGGTACATGGGTACGCCCAGCAGATCATGCCGGTACAGCATCAGCGACAGGCCCGTCATCTGCATGATGGTCTTGTATTTGCCGAGCGCTGAGACGGCCACCTTGGCGCGATGACCGAGCTCCGACATCCACTCGCGCAGCGCCGAGACCGCGATCTCGCGGCCGATGATCACCACCGCGGACAGCACCAGCGCCAGACTATGATCGCGACTGACCAGCAGGACCAGCGCCACCGCGACGATCAGCTTGTCGGCGACCGGGTCCAGGAAGGCGCCGAGCGGAGTGATCAGGCCGAGGCGCCGCGCCAGATAGCCATCGAGCGTGTCGGTGATCGAGGCGGCGGCGAACACCAGGCCCGCGGCCGTATCGCCCAGGCCGGCCGGATTGTGGCGGCCAGCCATGAACAGCAGCATGACCAGCGGGATCGCGCAGATCCGCAGCCCCGTCAAGGCGTTGGGGAGATTCCAGCTCATCACGCTCCCGGATGCAGGTAATCATAAAGGGTACGGGCCAGCGCTGTCCCCACTCCCGCTACCCGTTCAAGGTCGGAAATGCCGGCACGCAGTACGCCGGGCAGGCCGCCAAAGTGCGTCAGCAAGGCGCGGCGCCGGGCTGGCCCGAGACCCGGAACCGCCTCGAGTATCGATTCGTGATAGCGGCGCGCGCGGCGCCGGCGCTGCCCGGTGATCGCAAAGCGATGCGCTTCATCGCGCACCCGCTGCAGCAGGTGCAGCGCCACGCTGTCTGGCGGGAGCGTGCGCGCCACGGATTCCCCCGGCAGATGGAGCCGCTCCTGTCCAGGCCGCCGGTCCGGACCCTTGGAGATCGCCAATAACGAAAGATCATTGCACCCGGCCCGCGCCAGTCCCTGCTGCGCGGCCTTGAGCTGCCCGGAGCCGCCGTCGATCAGCAGCAGGTCGGGCCGCGGCAGATCGCCGCTCTGGATCCTCGCGCCGTGACGGGCGAGCGCCTGCTCGAGCGCCCCGTAGTCATCACCCGGCGTCGGGCCCTCGATGTTGTAGCGACGGTAGGCGCGCTTGATGGCCCCTTCCGCGCCGTAGGCGACGCAGGCGCCCACGGTACCCTCGCCCCCGGTGTGGCTGACATCGAAGCATTCGATCAGCTCCGGAACCCGCGGGAGCGTGAGCTCCGCGGCGAGGGCCTGCAGGGCCGCGGCGATCGTGTCGCGCCGACTGGCGCGCATCCGCAGGGCCTCGCGGGCGTTTTCCTCGGCGAGCTCCAGCCAGCGTCCGGGCAAGCCGCGCTCACTCTGATGCAAACGGACCGCACGCCCGACCACGGCCGCCAGCGCCTCGGCCACCGCCTCGCGGTCCGGCAGCGCCTGATTGATGAGTATCTCTGCGGGCGCCGGCTGCTGTCCGTAGTGCAGCAGCAGGAACTGCGCCAGGGTCTCCGCCGCTTCGCCCAGCGCCGCCGGAAAGAAATTGCTGGTGCCGAGGCTGTTGCCCTCGCGAACCGTCAGGATCGTGAGGGCGTATTGTCCAGGCTCCCCCACCAGCGCCACGACGTCCACGTCGCGGGACCGGGGCGCGGTGGAGATCTGCTGGCTCTGCAACTCCGTGAGGCCCGCGAGCTGATCGCGCAATCGGGCCGCGTCCTCGAATCGCAGTGCCTGCGACGCCTCGCTCATGCGCGCGCGCAACTCGGCGGCCAGCGGCTCGCTGTTTCCTTCCAGCACCCGCAGCGCAGAGTCCAGATCGTGCCGGTAGTCCGCGACGCTGATCAGGGCGACACAGGGCGCCGAGCAGCGGCCGATCTGGTGCTGGAGGCAGGGGCGGCTCCGGTGGGCAAAAAAGGAGTCGCGGCAATTGCGGATGCGGAACACCTTCTGCAGATGCTGGAGCGCCGCCTTGACCACCGAGGCGTTCGGGTACGGCCCGAACAACCGCCCGGCCGGACGGCGCAGGCCGCGCCAGTACTGCAGCCGGGGAAACTCATGGTCAGTGGCGCACAGTATGAACGGGAAGGTCTTGTCGTCCCGCAGGATGACATTGTACCGTGGCCGATGCGCCTTGATCAGGTTGCACTCGAGCAGCAGAGCGTCGGTCTCCGAGCCGACCACGGTCACTTCGATGCGCGCCACGCGGCGCAGCATCGCGGCTACCTTGGCCGATTGCGGCCGGGAACTGAAGTAACTGCCGACGCGGTCGCGGAGCCGCGCCGCCTTGCCGACGTAGATGAGCTCGCCAGCGGCATCGTGCATGCGATACACGCCCGGCCGGTACGGGAGCGTGGCGACGAAGCGCTGCGGATCAAATGACGCCGGGTCGGGCACTCACGTGCGCTGCCGGCTGCGCTCGGCGATCAGCATGGCCAGTTCCAGGGCCTGCTCATAGTTCAGCCGCGGATCGACCTGCGATCGATAGGCGCGCTGCAGATCGGCATCGGTCAGGCCGCGCGCGCCGCCGGTGCACT
Organism: Gammaproteobacteria bacterium; assembly: GCA_025350345.1. GTDB lineage: Bacteria > Pseudomonadota > Gammaproteobacteria > Steroidobacterales > Steroidobacteraceae > FEN-1191. The sequence goes on along the minus strand of JANXYA010000107.1, from coordinate 1,094 downwards.
CGGTGACATCCTCGCCGGTGAGCTCAATGTGCGCACCGCCGAGTATCGAGCCCAGTTCCCGGTGGATACGGAAGGAAATGTCCAGCTCCTTCAGAATGTTCTCGAAGCGCCGCGTCTTCAGGCCTCCGCTCGTGGTCTCGGTATTGCCGTGCATCGGGTCGCAGCACCACAACACGCTGTTGCCGGTGCGGCGCACGGCCTCGATGACGCGCGGCAGGTGCTGCTCGATGTCCTTGACGCCGAAGCGGTGGATCAGCGCCAGGCGCCCGGGCTGATTCTGGGGATTGAGGATCGCCACCAGCTCCTGCAGCCATTCATCGCTCATCGCCGCGCCGACCTTGACGCCGATCGGATTGGCGATGCCGCGGAAATACTCCACGTGCGCGCCATCCACCGTGGCGGTGCGCATGCCGATCCAGGGCATGTGCGTGGACAGGTTGTACCAGCGATCCTGGCGCGGGATGTAGCGCGTCTGGGCCTGCTCGTACAGCAAATGCAGGCCCTCGTGGCTGGAGAAAAACTCGACCCGCAGCGCGTCGCCGACCTGCTGGCCGGTCATCGACTCGAAGAAATCGAGCGCGTCGCCGATGGAATGGACGATGCGCTCGTAGGCCTCGTGGAGCGGTGCGTGACGCACGAAGCCCAGCTCCCAGTATTCGGGGTGATGGAGATCCGCGAATCCGCCATCGATCAGCGCGCGCACGAAGTTGAGCGTCAGGGCCGCGCGTTCGTAGCCGCGCAGGAGCAATTGCGGATCGGCACGCCGCGCCTCGGCGCTGAACTCCAATCGATTGACCAGATCGCCCCGATAGGCGGGGAGCGACACCCCGTTGCGTGTCTCGGTATCCGCCGAGCGTGGCTTGGCATACTGTCCGGCAAAGCGGCCGACACGCACGATCGGGCGCTTCATGGCCTGCAGCAGCACCAGGCTCATCTGCAGCAGCACCTTCAGCTGCTTGGCGATACGATCCGACTCGCAATCGGCGAAACTCTCGGCGCAATCCCCGCCCTGCAGCAGGAACGACTCGCCGCGCTGGGCAGAGGCCAGGCGCGTGCGCAGGTTTTCGATTTCCCAGGACACCACGATCGGGGGC
>JANXYA010000105.1 GCA_025350345.1 Gammaproteobacteria bacterium | reverse complement strand
TGAACTCGCCATCGAGCCGCTTGGCGCGCGTCTTGGCCGCGAACTGCGGGGTCTGGCGCAGCAGGTCGAGGCCCGAGGCGTAGCGGACCTGTTCGGCGCTGGCATTCTCGAGCGGCAGGGCCATGCCGCCGAGCACGAACTCCGGGTACAGGCGATCGCGGCATTTTTCGAGGTAACAACGATCGGCCATCTGCGTGATCATGTCCGCGGTGCCGAGCAGGTGCCCCAGGCGCAGGTCGCGCGCATCGTCCAGCACCAGCTCGCTGAACGGCCTTTCGTAGCCGGTGAAATGCAGCACCTGCCCCGCCACCTCGACCCACTCGCCGAGCCCGAGCTGCGGCAGGTAGTCGCGCAGGAATTCGACCCCGCGGCTGACGTGCGTGCGGGTGAACTCGGCACCGTTGCGCTGGGCCGTGTCGCTGCTGCGGCGCAGATAGCCGACGTCGTGGAACAGGGCCATGATCACGCCGGCCATGGCGCGCGCGGCCCCCAGCTTCCACAGCGCCTCGACCTGCTGCTCGTAGCCCGCGCAGATGCGGGCCATGGTGAGCGTCACATCGAGCGTGTGCTGGCGATCGTGGTAGAGCGTGTCGACGCCGGCGTAGCCCGGCGTGCGCCCCGAAAACATGTCGTCGAACTGGGTAACCGCACGGCGCAGGGCATCGGTTGGCGCCGCCGGCCAGGTACTGGCGAACAGCTGTTCGATCGCCTGCAGCACGGCGGGCGGAGAGCTCACCCGCACCGTGTTGGTGATGTCGAAATCGCTGCGCCGGATGTTGACCATGCCGGGATGCCTACCTGCCGCGGCCAGCTTGCTCATCTGTTCTGTGTGCCATCGAACACTCAGTCTAGGCCACGCTGCCAGGCGGGGCCAGCGACCTGCCGCACAGTTCGCCGGCAGTCTTCGGCGGCCTCGGGGGCCCGCTGGCCCGGCGGGTCCCGGCGCCGCGCATTTACCTAAATATCGAAGCTGGCGATGACCGGCGTGTGGTCGGAGGCGCGTTCCACGCGGCGTGGCTCCGGATCGATATGGCAGGCCGTGCAGCGCTCCGCCAGCGCCGTGGACGCCAGCACCAGATCGATGCGCAGCCCGTGATTGCGGCGAAAGGCGCCGGCGCGATAGTCCCACCAGCTGTACGAGTGCGGCGGCTGCTCGAAGCGCCGGAACACGTCGCTGAGGCCGAGCGCCAGCGTGTCGCGCAGCGCTTCGCGCTCCTCGGCGCTGACCTGGACCGAGCCGGCCCAGGCCGCCGGATCGTGGACGTCGCGATCTTCAGGAGCGATGTTGAAGTCCCCGAGCACGAGCAGCTGCGCGTGCGCGGCGAGTTCCGCCCGCAACCACTTGCGCAGTGCGCGCAGCCAGCCCAGCTTGTAGTGAAACTTGTCCGAGCCGACGCTCTGGCCATTGGGCACGTACAGGTCGATCACCCGCAGGGCCCCGATATTGGCGGCCAGCACGCGCCGCTGCGGATCGTCGTACCCGGGCATGTCGCGCATCACCTCGGTGGGCGCCGTGCGCGCCAGGATCGCCACGCCGTTGTAGGTCTTCTGCCCGCTCCAGACACTGTGGTAGCCGGCCGCGAGCAATTCAGAGGCGGGAAAGGCGTCGTCGGTGAGTTTCGTCTCCTGCAGCGCCACGGCGTCCGGCGCGCTGCCGGCCAGCCACTCGAGCAGTTGCGGCAGGCGCACCCGCAGCGAATTCACATTCCAGGTGGCGATGCGCACTGCGCTTCCGGGGCGATGCCGTGCAGCACCAGGAGCGGGCCGATCTCGGGCTTGCGGCCGCGGAACTCGACGAAGGCCGCGAGCGCATCGCGGCTCCCGCCGCGTGAGAGGATGCTGTCGAGGAAACGCTGCGCCGTCTGCCGATCGAAAACAGCGGTCTCCCTGAAGGCCGCGAAGGCGTCGGCGGCCAGCACCTCGGCCCACTTGTAGCTGTAGTAGCCGGCGGCGTAACCACCGGCGAAGATGTGCGTGAAGCTGTGCGGGTAGCGGTTCCACTCGGGCACGCGCGTGACCGCGACCGCCGCGCGCACCTCGGCGAGCAGGGGATAGACGCGCGCGCCGCGCTGCGGGTCGTACTCGGCGTGCAGGCGCATGTCGAACAGGGCGAACTCCACCTGGCGCAGCGTCTGCAGTCCGGCCTGGAAACTGCGGGTGGCGATCAACTGGCGCTGCTTGGCCGCGGGGAGCGGCTCACCGCTCCGCACATGCGCGCCGATGCGCGCCAGCACCTCGGGCAG
>JANXYA010000073.1 GCA_025350345.1 Gammaproteobacteria bacterium | reverse complement strand
GTACAACCTCATCATGACGCCCGTGGAGCGGGGTGCCTTATTCTCCAAGGTCAATTACCAGGTCAATGACGACGTGGCTGTGTACACCAACGTGCTCTACAACCGCACGCATTCGGGCTTTCATATCGCCCCGTTGCCGTTCGACTCCGTCAACGACAACATCGTTCTCTCGAAGAACAGCATCTACAACCTGTTTGGGACCGACTTTGGTGGCATATCCGGCCTTAACCCGGACTTCACCCTGCGCACGCTCGCCTTCGGCGATCGTAAGAGCGACACCGTCTCGGACAGCAAGATCGTCAACGGCGGCATAAAGGGCAAGATTGGTGAGACCGGCTGGGACTGGGACCTGAACCTCAGCTACAGCCGCCTGGATCAGCTGGCTACGGTGACCGGGTATTACAACCACGGCGCTCTGCAAAACGCTGTCGGTCCGTCGTTCCTCGACCCCGTCACTGGCGCGCCGACGTGCGGCACACCGACTGCGCCCATCAGCGGGTGCGTGCCCGTCGACCTGTTCAATCCGTACACACCCGCCCAGGTCGCGGCCATCAAAACGGTATCGGCGTTCTACAATACCAAAAACACTTCCCTTTACCGGGCTGCGGCGTTGGATATGAATGGCAAGCTCTTTACGCTGCCAGCGGGCGACCTGCAGGCTGCCGCCGGCGTTGAATACAACGCGCGCAAGGGCACCTACATTGCGGACAGTAACGTGCAGGCGGTGCCTCCTCTGTACCTGACCTGCGGGCTCTCAGGAAACCTGCACCGGCAACACGAATGGCGGCTACAGCAGCAGGCAGATGTATCTGGAACTGTACGCGCCGTTGCTCAAGGACATGCCCGGCGTGCACGCGTTGTCGATCGACTACGGTGTCCGCTATGCCGATTACCAGTTGTTCGGCAACGCAACCCGGTCGGACTTCAAGGTCGAATACCGGCCGATCGCCGACCTGCTCATACGCGGCACCTTCTCGCAGATATTCCGGGTACCTACGGTCAGCGACATCGCCTCGGCGCCGGCCAACTCTTCGATCACCTTTAATGACCCCTGCACCAACCTGACGGTGGCGCAGGCGACCGGACCGAATGCGGCCAACTACGCCAAGGCCTGCCAGGGCGTGCTACCGGGCTCGGGCTTCGTTGAACCGAACGGCCAGATTACCGGCCTGCTGGAGGCCAACGGAAATCTGAAGCCGGAGACCGGTACGGTGACCACCTACGGTTTTGTCTGGGAGCCCAAGTGGGTTTCCGGGCTATCCGTGGATGCTTCCATTTGGAAATACAAGATCGACGGTCTGATTACCTCGCTGGATCCAAACTATTCGATCAACCAGTGCGTGCTGACCGGTTCCCCGACTTTCTGCAATCTGGTGCATCGGTTCACCTCGGGCCCCAACACTGGGCAGATCCTGGTATTTGAAGCGCCCACCTACAACCTGGGCAACCTGAAGACGGACGGCGTGGATTTTGGTGTCCACTACAATCTGCAAAATACGTTCATCGGCTCGTTCGCCTTCACCGCCGATATCACGCGGATTGGCAGCTACCTCAACACGCCGGCCCCAGGCTCCGTGCCACAGGAGATCGTTGGCACTTACAGCAAGCAGTTTGGCAATTACGCCAAGAATCGCGGGCTGGCGAGTGTGGGCTGGACCATGAAGCAGTTTGATGCGCTGGTGACGGGCCGTTACATCGGTACGGTCAACGTCAACAACCCGACCCGCACGGGCCTCGACCCGACCGGGCATCCCTATGCGCCGGGAAAAGAGCCGCCGCTGGTCGTTCCGTCGTTCTTCTACATCGACCTGGAGTTTGGGATTAACCTGCCCGGCAAGACCCGCTTCCAGGTGGGCGTGCGTAACCTGACTGACAAGCAGGCACCGGTCCTGTACCAGAACAACGTGACCAACGCCAACACTGACGTCAATACCTATGACACGCTGGGCCGCCAGTATTGGATGGGCGTCAGCGCGAAGTTCTAAGTTCGCAAGACCTGTTCCGACCTCAAGGCCGCGCGACTTCGTCGCGCGGCCTTTTTTTCGTATCATCGTTTCATCCATGTCGGCCCCCGCACCAGATCCCGATGTACATGTCGAACTTGCTTACGGGCTGCTCGAACAGGGCAAGGCCGGGGAAGCCGAGGCCCAGTGCCTCGCGGCGCTTGCTGCGGATCCGGACCATATTGGCGCGCTGAGCATTCTCGGTCCGGCCCTGCATCACCTGGCCCGATATGATGAGGCTGAGGCGGTATTCACGCGCCTGACCTCACTGCAGCCGGAAGACGCCATGCACTGGATGAACGTGGGAACGGCCCGGCGTAACGCCGGGCGACTGGATGAGGCCCTGTACGCATTCGCGCGGGCCTCGGCCCTGGGCGCCAGCTCCGCCGATTTCTACTACAACGTTGCCCTGACGCACATCGAGCGCAATGACTACGAATCTGCCCGCGCCCTGCTCGCCAAGGCCTTCGCGCTGGCGCCAGCCGATACCGAGATCCGGTATCGCTACGCCCAATGCTGCTATGAGTGCCTGCAGCCCGACGAAGCGCTGGCCGCGCTCGCAGGCTGGGAGAAATTTGGTGCTCCCAATCAGACGGTGGCCGCGGACATCGGCCATTTGCTGATGAAACTGGGCGCGGCTGACGAGGCCGAACCCACCGTGCGCAAGGCTGCCGCGGAAGCGGGCTCGGACCCGCAGGCCCGTCTGACCCTGGTACAGGTCCTGGAACGCACCAATCGGGTGGCCGAGGCGGCGCAAGTGCTCAAGCAGCTTGTTGCCGACCCCGGTTCAAATGCGCTCGGGGCGGACCTGCGCCTGACCCAGGCCCAGCTCGCCCAGCGGCAGGGACAGCACGCAGAGGCCTGCCGCCTGTATCGCGAGGTCGCAGATGGATGCAAGGAGCTGCGCAACCGCCACTTCTCGTTGTATCCGCTCGCCAAGGCACTGGACGCGGCGGGACGTTACGATGAAGCCTACGCCGCCTTGCTCGAGGCGCACGCCTCGCAGGCCGAGTACCTGCGTGAGGTCGCCCCGCTCACCGCGATCCGCCACGCCCCATTGCTCTCGATTACCGAGTACGGCTGCGACCCGGGCGACATCGGCGCCTGGCAGGAAGCCGACGCACCGACTGCGGCGGCGAGCCCGGTGTTCATCGTGGCCTTCCCGCGCTCGGGCACGACGCTGCTCGAACTCGCGCTCGACGCCCACCCGCAGCTGCAATCCATGGATGAGCAGCCCTTCCTGCACAATGCGCTCGAGGACCTGATGGGAGCGGTGCCGCGTTACCCGGACCAGATGGCGCAGATCAGCCCCGCCCAGCTCGATGGCATCCGGACCGGGTACTGGGAACGCGTCGCCCGCAAAGTGCAGTTGTCACCCGGGCAGCGCCTCGTCGACAAGAATCCGCTGAACATGCTGCGCCTGCCCGCCATACGCCGGCTGTTTCCCAATGCGCACGTCATCCTGGCCATCCGCCATCCCTGTGATGTGCTGCTCAGCTGCTTCATGCAGCATTTCCGGGCGCCAGATTTCGCGCTGCTGTGCCGCGACCTGCCAACGCTCGCGCTCGGGTTTCGGCGCGTGTTCGACTTCTGGTACCAGCAACAGGCGCTGCTGCAGGCGAATGTCCGCGAGCTGCGGTACGAGCAGTTCGTGGCGGATTTCGCGGCCCAGATGCGCGGCGTCGTCGAATTCTTGCAGTTGCCGTGGGATGACGCCGTGCTTGCGCCGGGAGACCAGGCCCAGCAAAAGCGTTTCATCAGCACGCCCAGCTATTCCCAGGTGATCCAGCCCGTCACCGACCGCGCGGTTGGTCGCTGGCGGAACTACGAAAAATTCTTTGACGATGCGCTCGCCATTGTCGGACCGTACCTGCAACGCTGGAATTACACCGGCTTGGTCAACGGCATGGGCTTGAGCGGCTCGAACAACAGGTAGGTGGAGAGGATGTACTTATCGCCGGACTGTGGCGGCGCGCCTTCGTGCTGGTACATCCAGTACGGCGGAAAGACCAGCAGGCGTCCTGCCCGGGGTACGATCTCCAGGCCGGCCTGCGGGAAGCGCGTCTGGCCGCCCTCGGCCACATCGTTCAGGTACCACATCATCACCAGGTAGCGATTGGCGACATAGTCGACCGCATCGAAGTGCAGCTGAAACTGCTCCTCGTGGCCCGGTCGATAGCGCTTCATGATCAGATCGGCAGTCAGAGGCGTATTCGGTATCGGAATCCCCAGCCCGATGTCTTTGTTGTAACGGTCCAGTGCACGGTCGATAAAGTGACGGAACATCTGCTTGAAGGCAGGATCCGACATGCGCGTCACGTTCAATTCGGTCCAGGCCGAGTCCTCCAGGCCGGCGCGCACCTTGCGCCCGTTGGGCACCTGAAACCGCTCGAGCGAGTTGAAGGAGGAAATAAGCTGCCGGC
>JANXYA010000072.1 GCA_025350345.1 Gammaproteobacteria bacterium | reverse complement strand
CGGCCTCGGCCGGTCCGATCCTGGCGCGCGCAGCGAACTCTGCCGGCGGCGGAAACTCCCGTTCCTCCTGCAGTGCCGATTCAATGTCCTGCTCGCTCACGGTGCCCCCTGCGGCGTATTCTCGCCCAAGAATACTGGAAGCTACCTAGGTAGTGATACCGCGGGCTCCGGCCGCGGCCTGCGGTAGAGTGGCGCAAGTACGGCACCGCACGGAGTCAAGCAGATGAACAGAACGATGTCGCGGCGCGAGGCGCTCAGGAACCTGGCCCTCGGGGCCGGCACGCTGCTGGTCGCAGGAGCAGCAGGCGCAGCAGCCACCGAGGCGGCCAAGCCGGCGGCGGCCGGCGGCCCCCTGCCCCATGTCACCCCGGCCGATCCGACGGCGATGGCGCTGGCGTATCACGACAGCGCCGCCACGGTGGACGCGACGAAATTTCCGACCTACAAGCCCGAGCAGAAATGCACCACCTGCCTGCAGCTCACCGGCAAGGCGGGCGATCCCTGGCGGCCCTGCAACCTGTTCCCCGGCAAGCTGGTGAACGCCGATGGCTGGTGCAAGGTGTGGGTCAAGAAAGCATGAGGCGCTCGGCCTGCCGGCGCAGCAGCTGACCAAAGCCGTGCTGGCGACAGAAGCTCTCCAGCTCATCGAGCGCGGGGCTGCGCCGCCGTAGGGAATCCCCGCCGAGGCCGAGCGGCGCGTCGCAATGAATGCGCGTCAGGGAGCGGGCCAGGAAAGCCGCGTCGCGATGGACGCGCAGTTTCGCCGGCAGCTGCGCCGCACCGCGCAGCGGCAGGTAGGCGACGCGCTCGAGGTCGGCGTAGAGTTCCTCGAGCGAGGCGTAGCGGCTCATGAGCGCGCCGGCGGTCTTGGGCCCGATGCCGGGGACACCCGGAATGTTGTCGACCGCATCCCCGGTGAGCGCCAGGTAGTCGGCCATGCGCTCCGGCGCCACACCGAACCGCCCGGCAATCTCCTCGTAGCTGTATTCGGCCGCGTCGCTGTAGTCCCAGAAGCGATCGCCCCTGCCCACCAGCTGCGAGAGGTCCTTGTCGCGCGTCACGACGGTCACGCACAGGCCCTGCTCGCGCACCCGCGCCGCCAGCGTGCCGATCAGGTCGTCGGCCTCGTATTCGCGGCTGGCAAACTCGGCGACGCCGAGGTGGCGGCAGAATTCGCGGCACAGCGCGAACTGGCGCTTGAGCTCCGGCGGCGCCGGCTCGCGATTGGCCTTGTAGGAGGGGAGCAGTGCATGGCGGTGGCCGGCGCCGCGGCTCTCATCGAAGGCCACGGCGAGGAAGCGTGGCGCGCGCCGCTCGATCAGGTCGCTCAGGAAGCGCGCGAAGCCGTACAGCGCATGGGTGGGATTGCCCGCCTCGTCATGGAGCGGGGGCGACTGCGCGTACCAGGCGCGGAAGATGTACACGGACGCATCGATCAGATAGACCATGCTGGGCGCGCGCGTGCCACCTGGAGGCGGCTCAATTCAGGTACTGCAAGGCCCTAGCTGAGCCAGCGCTGGATGCGCGCGTGCAGCGGGCTGCTGCGCGGAAAATGCGCCTGCAGGTATTCCATCTGGTCGGCGAGCACGCGCCGGCCCTTGAGGAAGATGTACTCGGCGTAAGTGGGCATGAAGGGCACGGCGATCAGCTGCATCTTCGCCTGCTCGGGGGTGCGCCAGGCCTTGCTGTTGTTGCAGCTGCGGCAGGCGGCCACGACGTTGGTCCACACATCGCGCCCGCCCTGGCTGAAGGGCCGCACGTGATCGCGCGAGAGCTCGCGGCTGCTGAAGCGGCCGGCGCAATACATGCACAGGTAGGCGTCGCGGCGGAACAACGTTTCGTTGTTGAGCGGCGGCACGTAGTCGTGGCGGGTGTTGCCCGGATTGCCGGTATGCCCCACCGTCGCCACGATCGAATTCACCTCGACCACGGTGCGCTGGCCGCTGCGCGCATTGACGCCGCCGTAGAGCCGGTAGACCAGCGACCCGCAGGTGTAGGCCACCTGCTCCTGATGGTAAAGCCGCGCCGCCTCGCGGTAATCGATCCACTCCAGCGGCATGCCGGCAATGTCGGTGCGCAGGACCATCTGCGCCAGGCCGTGCGCGGCCGAGTGCAGCACGAGGCGGGTATCCTCGTCCACACGGTGCCGGGACAGCAAATCCTTCAGGTTCATGTGTGTAAGATACGGCAGCCTTGTGCGAGAATTCAACGTATGAGGCCTCAACGCCACATCCCCAGCGGAGCCCTTTCATGCCCGTGACCATTGGCGCGCTGCGCGAGACCGTACCCGGTGAAACGCGTGTCAGTGTGGTGCCCGAAGTCGCCGAAAAGCTGAGCCTGGCGGGCGCGCGCGTGCTGCTGGAGCGGGGCGCGGGCGTCAGCGCCCAGTTCCCGGACGCGCTTTACAAGAAGACGGAATGGGCCGATTCGGCCGCGGCGGTCGTCGCCCAGGCGGACATCCTGCTCACGGTGCAGCCCCTCAGCGTGGCGCAGATCGGGACCCTCAAGCCCGGCACGGTGGTCATCGGCTTCATGCAGGCGCACGCGCGGCTGGCTGAAGTGCGGGCCTTGCGTGACCGGCGCATCACCAGTTTCGCCATGGAACTCGTGCCGCGCATCTCGCGCGCGCAGTCCATGGACGCGCTGTCCTCGCAGGCCGCGGTCGCCGGCTACAAGGCGGTGCTGATCGCGGCCAACACGCTCGATCGTTTCCTGCCGATGCTGACCACCGCGGCCGGCACCATCCGGCCGGCGCAGGTGCTGATCGTCGGCGTCGGCGTGGCCGGTCTCCAGGCCATCGCCACCGCCCGGCGCCTGGGCGCCGTCGTCGAAGCCTACGACGTGCGCAGCGCGACGAAGGAGCAGGTCAAGTCCCTGGGCGCAAAGTTCATCGAGACCGGCGTGTCGGCCGAAGGCCAGGGCGGCTACGCGCGCGAGCTGACGCCTGAGGAAAAAGCCAGGCAGCAGGAGGTGCTCGAGGCGCGCATCGCGCTCGCCGACGCGGTGATCACGACGGCGGCGATCCCGGGGCGTCCGGCACCGCGCATCATTTCCCGCGCCGCGGTCGAGCGCATGAAGGCCGGCGCGGTCATCGTCGACATTCCGGCCGAGTCGGGCGGCAACTGCGAGCTGACGCGCGCCGGCGAGACCGTGCTGCACCAGGGCGTGAAGATCGT
>JANXYA010000062.1 GCA_025350345.1 Gammaproteobacteria bacterium | reverse complement strand
TGCCCGGATGGGATCGTGGAGACGCGCACGTCCACCGACCGGCCTGCCACGCGCAGGCTGATGCGCCCATCCTGCGGCAGGCGCTTCTCGGCGATGTCGAGGCGCGACATGACCTTGATGCGCGAGACCACCAGCGGCGCGACCGCGCGCCTGGACTGCAGCACCTCGCGCAGCACGCCGTCGACGCGAAAGCGCACCACCAGGCGGTTCTCGAAGGGTTCGATATGGATGTCCGAGGCGCCCTCGCGCACCGCCTGGGTGAGCACGGCGTTGATCAGCCTGATGATCGGTGCGTCGTCGTTGCTCTCCAGCAGGTCGGCCTGCTCGGGCAGCTCCTGCACCAGATGGGCCAGATCGGTGCTGCCTTCCAGGCCCTCGACTGCCTGCATCGATTCATTGCCGGCTTCGTAGGTCTTTTGCAGCAGCGCGTCGAATTCCTCGGGGCCGACCGCCGTGAAGGTCAGGGGCACTCGCAGCTGGCGGCGCGCCTCGGCGACCGCCGTGGGTGCCACGGGCGGCCGGTACAGGCATTCGGCCACGCCATTGGGGCTGCTGCGCACCAGCAGGCCGTGGCGACGCGCGAACGCAAAGGGCAGGCGCAGCTCCGGCGCTGCCGGCGGGTCACTCAAGGCGTGCTCCCGGGCGCCGTCGCGGCCCCGGGCGGCGCGGCCGAGGCGCCGGGTGGAGTGGGTACTGTGCCCTGTGGTGCGGCCCCAGGCGGTGTGCCACCGGGCGGTGCGGCGCCCGCCGGCTTCGGCGCCGGGGGCTTGGCGAGCTCGGGTTGCACGAGCGGATCCATCACTTCGCCCTTCTGCAGTGGTTGCAGCGGCAGGACGGTGGATTCGCGATTCAGCAGCCGCTCCTCGTTACGCATGTAGTTGTACTTGCTGTCCGTCTCCAGCGCCGCCTGGTGGTCGTCGCGCAGGATGTGCGGCTGGATGAACACCATGAGGTTGGTCTTGGTCTTTTCCGTGTCGCGCGTGCGGAACAGCTCGCCCAGCAGCGGGATGCGGCCCAGCCACGGCACCCGCTGCTCGGAGTTGGTCGCCTTGTCCTGGATCAGGCCGCCGATGACCAGCGTGCCGCCGTCCGGAATCAGCACCGTGGTGCTGATGGTGCGCTTGTTGGTGATCAGATCGACCGCGCCGGCCGAGCTGGGCGCGATGCTGGAGCTCTCGACTGCGATCTTGAGCACTACCGCATCGCCCTCGTTGATCTGCGGGGTCACGGTGAGGATCGTGCCCACCTGCTGGCGCTGCACGGTCTGGAAGGCACTCGCCGCGCCGGTAGTGTTGGTGTACTGCCCGGTGATGAACGGGACTTCCTGCGCCACCTCGATCTTCGATTCCTCGTTGTCGCGCATGGTGATCGAGGGCGTGGACACGATGTTGGTGCGCGAGTCGCCCTGCAGGGCGCGGATGATGGCGCCGAAGTTCACGCCCGTGGCCTGCAGCCGGCCGATGCCGATGCTCGTGCCGTTGGCGACCGCCAGATTGGTCGAGTTGCCCTTCGCGGCATTGTACAGATCGATGATCGAGCTGCCGCCGATCGGCTCGACGAAGCCGCCGACCGCGAGCTTGCTGTTCGAGCCGTCCACGACCCAGTTCACTCCCAGGTCGGCGGTCTTGTCGGCGGAGATTTCCACGATGATCGCTTCCACCTGCACCTGTGCGCGGCGGATGTCGAGCTTGTCGATCACCGCGTTGATGGCGCGCATCGTGCGCTGCGGGGCCGTGATGATCAGGGCGTTGGTGTCCTTGTCCGCCCAGATGGTGCCGGTGCCGCCGGCGAGCGACACCGTGGCGGCGCTGGCCGCATTGACCGGTGCGGGGGCCATCGGATTGGGTACGGGGCCGCGCGGAGCGGTACCACCGGAGCTGGAACCACCCCCGGTGATCTGCTCCTTGAGCTTGGAGGCGAGGTCCTCGGCCTTGGCGTAGTTCAGGTAGCGCACCAGGGTCTCGCCGCCGGTATCGAGCGGCGTGTCCAGATTGGCGATCAGCGCGCGCAGGCGCAGGCGCATCGCCGCATCGCCGCTGATCAGCACGCTGTTGGAGCGATCATCGGCCACCATGTGCACCGTGGCCGCGCCGGCCTCGGCGCCAGACTGGCCGATCAGCGAGGTCAGCACGCGCACCGAGTCCGCCGCCGTCGCGCTCTGCAGCGGAATCACGTCGATGACACCACCGCCCGACTGGTCGATGCGCGCGATGATGCGCGCCATGCGATTGACGTTGGCGGCCCGGTCAGTGATGACCAGCATGTTCGCGCCGGTCACTGCCCCGAGCTGGGCGTTTTGCGGCATCAGCGGGCGCAGCACGGGCACGAGCTGCGTGGCATTGACGTTCGTGACCGTGATCACCTGCGTCACCACATCGTCGGAGGAGGAGCTGACGCGGCTGGGCAGGTCGTCGCCCGGGAGCTGACGCATGTTGGCGTCCGGGATGACCTTGATCTGGTTGCCCGCAGGCACCGCGACAAAACCGTGGACCTGCAGGACCGACAGGAATCCCTGGTAGAACTGCTCGGGAGTCATCGACGTGCCGGCGCCCGAGATCCAGGTGATCTGCGCCTTGACCCGCGGATCGATGATGAAGTTCTTGCCCGTCGCCGCGCTCACCGCCTCGATCAGCTGCCCGATGTCCGCATCCTTGAAATTGGGCGTGATGCGCGGCCCGCTCTGCTGCGCGAGCGTCGGCGCGATGAGCAGCAGGATGAGCGCGGCCGTCGCGTACGTGGGGGCGCGGCGGTGCAGCGGAGCAGGCAATTGGGGCATGAGGCGGGTTCGCTTCTATTGTTCGTCAGGCGCGTCGCTCGGCGGTTCGGGGACTGGTGGCGCGGGGGCAGTTGCCTCCTCGCCGCTGCCGGCGGCCGGAGCGCCGACGTTGCCGCGCAGCCCGGGGAGGCGTCCGCCACCCATGAATGGCGCGCCGAAGGCGCCGCCGCGGCGCTCCACGGGCGTGGCCTGTGCCGCCGCACTCTCTGCATCATTGACCACGGTTTCCAGATTAAGGTTCAAATCCATCGCCTGGCCGTTGCGCTGAATCGTCACACTGGCGTTGGCGGATGACGACAGCGTCTGCAGGATCTCGTTGCCACGATTGGGATCATCGAGTGGCGTGCCGTTCACGGCCGTGATCAGATCGCCGGGGCGGAGTCCCAGCTGGGTGAAGGAGCTGAGGCTGCCGCGGCCGCCGGGAAAGATGCGATAGCCGGTGAGCTTGCCCTTGTCGAGCACCGCCGTTGCACGCACCAGGCCCCCCAGCAGGGCGCCGTTCCCCTGCGCGAGCGCGGCCAGGCGCTGCGCGGGAGTCTGGCCCGTGCTGGCCAACGCCGGTGAGGTGGCGGACAGGAACTGCTTGGGCAGCTGGAGCGATTCGATCACGCCACCGCGGCTGATCAGCACGCGGTCGGGATAGACGGCGTACAGGCTGACGCCGCCCGGCAGCGCACTGCCGACGCTGTAGAGCCGGCCGGCGGCGGCCGTCGGGCCGATGATCGCCAGTCCCCGCTTCGGATCGGGCACCGCCAGGACACCGGACAGGAGCAATCGCACGTTGGTCTGCGGCGCGTTGGCATCCACGTTGGCGTTCTGCGCCTCGCCAAACAGGTGCGCCGAGGCGATGCTGGCCAGCTGCACCGGCGGTGCCGGTGGACTGAATTCGGGGGCCGGACCGGCGCTGGCACTCAACGGGCGGCCCCGGTTCTGTGCCGTGACCAGGAAGCCCGCCTGGATGGCGATGAGCCCCGCCAGCACGATTGTTGCCAGGCGCGGCCCGTGCTCCACCAGCGCGGCCTGCAGCCCCCCGGCTGCCCTCAGTTCGTCCATCCAGCGCATATCGATGCATGATACGGCGCAGCGATCGAATCACTCAACTGTCTGATTTTTAACCTTCCCGGCTTTCCAGAGAATTGTGACCGGCCCGGCACGCCCGTGCCGTTCCGGCTTTATAATCTGTCCTGACATGAGCGCTAGCAGTGAACGGCCAGACCAGGGCGTGGCGGTGGAGGAGGCGGCTCCGGCCACCAAGGTGCCGCCGCTGTTCCGCGTCGTGCTGCTGAACGACGATTACACCCCCATGGAATTCGTGGTGGACGTGCTCGAGCGCTTCTTTGCCATGGCGCGCCACGCCGCGACGCGCGTGATGCTCGAGGTGCACACTCGCGGCAAGGGCGATTGCGGGGTCTTTACCTATGAGATCGCCGAGACCAAAGTAGCGCAGGTCACTCATTACTCGCGCGAGCACCAGCACCCGCTGCTGTGCACGCTCGAGGAAGCCTGAACTGACAACTGGAGCCTGATCGAACGTGTTGTCCAGCGAGCTCGAATTCTGTCTCAACCAGGCGTTCCGCGAGGCGCGGGCCCAGCGCCATGAATTGCTGACGGTCGAGCAGCTGCTGCTGGCGCTGCTCGACGCGCCGAAGGTGCGTGAGGTCTTGAGCGGGTGTGGTGCCGTGCCCGATCGCCTGGCGACGGAACTGCGCGCCCACATCGAGAGCAACACTCCGCGCCTGGGCGAGGATGAGGAGCGCGAAGTCCAGCCGACGCTGGCCTTTCAGCGCGTGCTGCAGCGTGCGGTGTTCCATGTCCAGTCGAGTGGCCGCAAGGAAGTGGGCGTCGTCAACGTGCTGGTCGCGGTGTTCAGCGAGAAGCAGAGCCACGCCGTGTTCCTGCTCGCCCGCCAGAACGTCACCCGCCTGGACGTCGTGAACTTCATCTCGCACGGGCTGGCGCGCGGGAGCGAGGCCAAGCCGGAATCCGAGGAGGCCACGCCCGCCGAGGGGGAGCGCGAAGGCGAGGGCGGCGCACTGGAGAAATACGCCACCAACCTCAACGCCCGGGCGCAGGACGGGCGCATCGATCCGCTGATCGGGCGGACGCTCGAGATCGAGCGCACGATCGAGATCCTGTGCCGCCGGCGCAAGAACAATCCGCTCTACGTCGGGGAAGCCGGCGTGGGCAAGACCGCCATCGCCGAAGGCCTGGCGCGCCTGATCGTCGAGGGCAAGGTGCCTGATGTGCTCTCGGACTGCACGATCTACGCGCTGGATATGGGAGCGCTGATCGCGGGCACGAAGTACCGGGGCGATTTCGAGAAGCGCCTCAAGGCCGTGATCGGGGAACTGAAGAAGCGGCCCGGCGCCATATTGTTCATCGATGAGATCCACACCGTCATCGGCGCCGGTGCGGCCTCCGGCGGGGTGATGGATGCCTCGAACCTGATCAAGCCGGTGCTCACCAACGGGGAGATGCGCTGCATCGGCTCGACCACCTACCAGGAGTATCGCGGCATCTTCGAGAAGGATCACGCGCTGGCGCGGCGCTTCCAGAAGATCGATGTCACCGAGCCTTCGGTGGCCGAGACGATCGAGATCCTCAATGGCCTGAAGGCGAAGTTCGAGGAGCATCACAGCGTCAGCTACGCGCCCGAGGCCCTGCGCGCGGCCGCCGAGCTCGCCGACCGGCACATCAACGACCGCCGGCTCCCCGACAAGGCGATCGACGTAGTCGATGAGGCGGGCGCGCGATTGCGGCTCAAGCCGGCGCTGGAGCGCGAACAGCGGGTCGAGGTGCGGCACATCGAGGAGGTCGTGGCGCGCATGGCCCGCATCCCGCCGAAGACCGTGTCCTCTTCCGACCGCGACGTGCTGCGCAATCTCGAGCGGAGCCTGAAGCTGGTGATCTTCGGGCAGGACGCGGCCATCGGCATGCTGGCCGCGGCGATCAAGATGGCCCGCTCTGGGCTAGGCGACCAGCGCCGTCCGGTGGGCAGTTTCCTGTTCGCCGGACCGACCGGCGTGGGCAAGACCGAGGTGACGCGCCAGCTGGCGCTCACCATGGGCGTTGAATTCCTGCGCTTCGACATGTCCGAATACATGGAACGGCACACCGTCTCGCGCCTGATCGGCGCGCCGCCCGGCTACGTCGGCTTCGACCAGGGCGGGTTGCTCACCGAGGCGATCACCAAGCATCCACACTGCGTGCTGCTGCTCGATGAGGTCGAGAAGGCGCACCCGGACGTGTTCAACCTGCTGCTGCAGGTCATGGATCACGGCACGCTCACCGACAACAACGGCCGCAAGAGCGACTTCCGCCACGTGATCATCGTCATGACCACCAACGCCGGCGCGATGGAGATGAGCCGGCCCTCGATCGGCTTCGTCAGCGCCGACAACAGCAGCGACGGCATGGAGGCGGTGCGACGGCTGTTTTCGCCGGAATTCCGCAACCGGCTCGATGCCATCATCCAGTTTGCGCCGCTCGATGCGCGCACCATCGAGCGCGTGGTCGACAAGCTCCTGCTCGAAGCGGAGGCGCAGCTCGAGAACAAGGGCGTCACCCTGAGCGTCGATGAGGCGGCGCGCCGCTGGATTGCCGTCAAGGGGTATGACCCGAAGATGGGCGCCCGGCCGATGGCGCGGATCATCCAGGAGCACGTCAAGCGGCCACTGGCTGATGAACTGCTGTTCGGCAAGCTCAGCGGCGGCGGGCAGGCGCTCGTGACGCTGGCGGCGGACGGCAACGGGCTCAGCATCGAATGCGTCGCCGCACCCGAGCCGCTGCTGGAAGCCTGAAAGCCCGCTGCTAGCGGCCGCGATAGACGATGCGGCCCTTGCTTAAGTCGTAGGGTGTCATCTCGACCGTCACGGCATCGCCGGTGAGGATCCGGATGTAGTTCTTGCGCATCTTGCCCGAGATGTGCGCGGTGACCACGTGCCCATTCTTGAGCTGCACACGGAAGGTGGTATTGGGCAGGGTCTCGACGACCTCGCCTTCCATCTGAATGGCGTCTTCTTTTGCCATGCCGCTCACTACTGACCCAAGGGCCGCGAATTTTG
>JANXYA010000034.1 GCA_025350345.1 Gammaproteobacteria bacterium | reverse complement strand
GTGCAGATGCTGCTCGGGCACAGCGACCTGTCCACCACGCAGATCTACACGCACGTGGCACGCGAGCGCATGAAAGAGCTGCATTCCGAGCATCACCCGCGCGGGTGAACCGAAGCGCCGCGGCGGCCGGGCGGAATCGCGCCGGCATCGCCCCGCTCTGTTAAACTCCAGCTCATGCCAACAGCTAATCGATGGCTCCTGCCGCTGGCCAGCGCCCTCGGGGCGATCGCCCTCGCGCTGGACGCTGCACCGCTCCCCGCGCCGGCGGCGGCGCTCACGCCGCTCGAGGCCGAGCTGGCCGCAGTCGCCGCCCATATCCCGGGCGCCAAGGCGAGCGACGTGCGCACCACGCCGGTCCCCGGCATCTACGAGTACAGCCATGGCGCCGAGCTGGTCTATGTGACGGCCGACGGGCGCTACGGATTCGTGGGCGATCTGTACCGCATGGCCGACCGGAACAACCTCAGCGACGCGCGCCGGCGCGAGTTGCGCCTGGCCCTGATCGGTGCCGAGCCCGAATCCTCCATGGTCGTGTTCGCGCCGCAGACGACGAAGTACACCATCACCGTGTTCACCGACGTCGATTGCGGCTACTGCCGCGCCCTGCACAAGCAGATCGCGGAATACAACCGGCTCGGTGTGAAGGTGCGCTACCTGTTCTTTCCCCGCACCGGTCCGAACACCGAGAGCTGGTCGAAGGCCGAGCAGGTGTGGTGTTCGGCGGATCGCCGCGCGGCCCTGACGCAGGCCAAGCTCGGCGTGGCGCTCACGGCGGCGGCTTGCAAGCCCAATCCGATCGCGGAGCAGTACGCCCTCGGCCGTGCCATCGGCCTGGTCGGCACGCCCGGCATCGTGACCGAGTCCGGAGAACTACTGCCCGGTTACGCTCCTCCCGACGAGCTGGTGCAGGAGCTGCAGCAGGAAGCGCAGCCCGGCCAGGGCTGAAGCGCTAACGCTCCAGCAGCTGGAGCTTGTCCGCTTTCCCTTCCCATTCCTTGGCGTCGGCCGGGGGTTCGCCGCGCTCCGCGATCACCGGCCACTGCTTGGCCAGTTCGGCATTCAGGGCCGTGAACTGCTCTTGGCCCGCCGGCAGCTCCTCCTCCGAAAAGATGGCCTCGACCGGGCATTCCGGCTCGCACAGGGTGCAGTCGATGCATTCGTCGGGATCGATGACCAGGAAATTCGGGCCGACATGGAAGCAGTCGACGGGGCAGACCTCCACGCAATCCATGTACTTGCACTTGATGCAGTTTTCGGTGACGACAAAGGTCATTAAGACTCCGGTCTTAAGCGGGGTGCGAGAGCCCGGCGGGGCCGCGGTATTCTGCCAAAGCCGCCCGCCAGTGCAAGCGCGAAACCTGTATCAGCTGATCACCGCGGGCGTGGCTGCACGATATCGTGGAAATGCTGGTGTTCCGCGCCTGCACGCCGATCGGTGAAATACCGCTCCAGCGAGAAGTGCACGCTTTCGAAGGCGATCTCCTCCCAGGGCACCTGCTGTTCGGTGAACAGCATCGTCTCCAGACTCTCGACGCCAGGGCCATGCCGATCGGAGAGCATGCGGGCGCGGAACATGATGTGCACCTGCGCGGCGTGCAGCACATTGACGACGCTGAGGAGCGATCCGATCGTGACCTCCGCGAGCGCTTCTTCGGCCGTCTCGCGCAGCGCGGCGGCATGGATCGATTCACCGATTTCAAGGAACCCGGCCGGTGCCGTCCAGTAGCCGCGGCGCGGTTCGATCGCGCGGCGGCACAGCAGCACCTGGCCGCGCCATTCGGGCACGCAGCCGGCCACGACGCGCGGATTCTCGTAGTGCACGGTGCCGCAGGCCACGCAGACAGCGCGCGGCAGCTGGTCGCCCTCGGGGACGAGGTATTTCACGGGTTGGCCGCAGTCCGGGCAAAACTTCATGGGGGGCGGTGGCATTTGGGGCGGCGGTGGCCTGCAATCGTGTGATTCGGGTATCGTACTCGCATCGCGCACGGCCTCGTGGCGGAACTGGTAGACGCAGTCGACTCAAAATCGACCGGGCTTGCCCATCTCGGTTCGACTCCGAGCGAGGCCACCACCGGTCACCTGTAGAGAGTATGCGGCAGCTCATGC
>JANXYA010000177.1 GCA_025350345.1 Gammaproteobacteria bacterium | reverse complement strand
GGCAATACCTTGTGGCGGACCATGTAGCCCTTGATGAGCTTTCTGTAGAGTTCATTGTGGGCGACGGCGTGCGGGCGCGGGCCCACCAGGCTCATCCGGCCCTCAAGGACATTGAACAGCTGTGGCAGCTCATCCAGTGAGAAGCGGCGAAGGATGCGGCCGACCGGCGTGATGCGCGCATCGACCAAGGAGGCCTGCATGATCTGATTGCCGTCCTCGACCACCGTCATGGAGCGAAATTTATAGACGGCAATCTCGCGGCCGTCGAGTCCGTAGCGGCGCTGCTTGAATAATACTGGCCCGGGCGACGACAACTTCACGGACAGGGCAATCAGGGCGAACAGCGGCGACAGCGCCAGCAGCATGCACGATGCCAGGACCACGTCCGTGAGGCGCTTGCTCACGCCGCGGTAACCGTAGAAGGGTGTCTCGCACATCGCAACGACCGGAATGCCCTGGATGTCGCCCGAACGTGCCTGTATCAGGTCAAACACAAAGTTGTCGGGTGCGTAATAGATCGAGGCCGTGGTATCACGCAGCTCGTCCAGCAACGTCATGACCCGTCGCACATGCCGGATCGGCAGCGCAATGAAGATGACGTCGATGCGGTGCTCGTTGACGTAGCGAACAAGATCGGTCAGCGGCCCGGTGATTTCGGCTTCCGCCCTGGCGCCAAGGCGATCGGCGCTACGGTCATCGAAGAAGCCCTTGACCTTGAGGCACAGGCCTGGATCCTCGCGGATCCGCTGGGCCAGCATCTGGCTGCCGTCGTTGTAGCCAGCAAATACTGCGGTCCGAAGTCCCGAGGCGCGCAGCAGCAGGCGGTGCATGAGGGCCTGCATGATCAGGGTCACGCCGACCAGGGCGAAGGGCGTCAGCAGCACCCAGGACCACACCAGCCGCCGCGGGAAGGCATGCAGTATGCCGGCAAACAGATTGAGCGCCGCGAGGCCGGTCAACAGCATCAGCCAGCGCGCGATGACACCCGTCGCTGCTGGCAGCCGCGCCGACGCCAGCTGCAAGGTGACGTCGCGCGGCGGTTCGACCAATATCAGACACAGAACTGCGATCACCATGACGGCCGCGGACGAAGGAGAAAACGGCACGGCGTACAGGCGCATGAAGGCGTACAGGGTGGCTACCGCGATGGCCCAGGGCAGGAACGACTGAATCGCCGTCATCATGGCAATCAGAAGGCTCTGCTTGAGGAGTACCGGCTGTGTTCAGACTGCGAGTTCCGTGAGCCTGCAATTCGAAAAAATGGCGTCCGTGGATGCATTCGATGAACTCCAATCGGACTGGGAGCAGATTGAATCCGGAATCTCGCCCCGCACTCCGTTCACCTCGCCGCAGTGGAACAAGTTGTGGTGGCAGCACCTGAGTCGTGACGGAATTGCACAGCGCGACATTTTTTACGCGCACGCTGTGCGCGACCAGGGGCGTCTCATTGCGGTAGCACCCCTGATGATCACGGTGGCGCCGGCCTTCGGTCCGTGGCGCACGCGGCGGCTGCAATATTGTGGTGCTGATCCGAACCTCACCGAGGTTCATGGCCTGGTCTGCCAGTCACAGGACGAGGAGCGTGTGGTCGCAGGCCTGGGCACGTACCTGATGCAGCAGCAAGGTGCCTGGGACTGGCTGAGATGGGCGGGCATCCGCAGCACGGGCGCCGCCCAGCGCTGGCTTGACAAGCAGGGGCGCACCCACTGGGAAGAACCAGTGCTGAATTACTGGCTGAGTCTGCCGGCGAGCTGGGCTGAGTTTCTCGCCGGCCGCAAGCGCAACATCAAGGAATCACTGCGCAAGTGCTACAACTCCCTGAAGCGCGCCGGTCATTCCTTCAAGTTTGTCGTGCATGCCGAACCCCAGCTGGCGCGGGCGGCCTTCGAGCGTTTCCTCGCGCTGCATGCGGCGCGAGCTGGCTCCGACATGGCGGTGCGGCACGCCGATAATTTCGCGGCCGACCAGGCGCGCGCATTCCTGTACGAGTACTGCGAGGGCATGGCTCAGCGCGGCCAGCTGCGCATCTTTGAACTGGAAATCGAAGGCGTCGTGGTGGCCAGCCGCGTCGGCTTCGTCCTGGGTCGCGAGCTGTACCTCTACTATTCCGGCTTTGCGCCCGAATGGGGCCGGTTCAGCATCATGACCACTCTGGTGGCCGAGACGCTGAAGTGGGCCATCGAGCAGGGATTTGCGATTGCCAACCTGTCCGTGGGCCGGGACAACTCCAAGTTGCGCTGGAGCCCCGAGGAGACCGTGTTCAATCAGGGTGTGCAGCAGTGCGAGGGCTGGCGGAGCCGCCTGTCCTTTCGCCTGTATGCCTGGGTCGAGGGGATCTAGACTCAGGTTAACTGGTTGATTGTAATGACTTAATCTCGTCCCGCCGCGCCCGGGGGCGTGAAGCGGCGGCGCCATCGCGGGCCGGCATGGCGCGCTGGAGCGAGGCCAGCTAGCATTCGCGCCCCGCGCGGGAATCGCGCGAATGGCAGGACTTAAGACCCCGATGAGCGTCGTCACCCGTTTTGCCCCCAGCCCGACCGGCCTGCTGCACATCGGCGGTGTGCGGACGGCTCTGTTTTCCTGGCTGTACGCCCGCCATTGCGGCGGCAAGTTCATCCTGCGGGTGGAGGATACCGACCGTGAGCGCTCCACCGATGAGGCGGTGCGCGTGATCCTCGAGGGCATGCAGTGGCTGGGACTCACTGCCGATGAAGGCCCCTACTACCAGACCCAGCGATTCGAGCGCTACCGCGCGGTGCTGGCGCAGCTGTTGAGCGCGGGTGCAGCCTATCGCTGCTACTGTTCGCGCGAGGAGCTGGACGCGATGCGCCAGCGCCAGCTGGCGGCCAAGCAGAAGCCGCGCTACGACGGGCGCTGCCGCGACCGCACGGATGTGCCCAGGGGAGTCGATCCTGTCGTGCGCTTCAGGAACCCGCTCGATGGCGAGGTGGTGGTCGAGGACCAGATCCACGGCCGGGTTGTGTTCCAGAACGGCGAGCTCGACGATCTGATCATTGCGCGCTCGGACGGCAACCCCACCTACAACTTTTGCGTCGTCGTCGATGACATGGACATGGGCGTCACGCACGTGATCCGCGGCGATGATCACCTGAACAACACGCCGCGGCAGATGAACATGCTGCGCGCGCTCGCTGCGCCGATTCCAGCGTACGCGCATGTGCCGATGATCCTCGGTGCCGACGGCGCCAAGCTCTCCAAGCGCCATGGCGCGGTCAGCGTGCTGCAGTACCAGGAGGAGGGGTACCTACCCGACGCACTGCTGAACTACCTGGTGCGCCTCGGTTGGTCGCACGGTGATCAGGAGGTCTTCACGCGCGCAGAGATGATCGCTGCCTTCGACATCAAGGACGTCAACAAGGCCGCCGCCGCCTTCGACCCCGAGAAGCTCACGTGGCTCAATCAGCAGCACTTGATGCGTGCCCCGGTCACGCAGCTCGCGGCCGGTTTGCGTGAGGGCCTGGCGCGCCTGGAGGTGCAGGCCGATGATCTGCCGCTGCTGGAAGGCGTCGCCAACGCCCAGCGCGAGCGGGCCCGGACGCTCAGGGAGATGGCGCAGAACAGCCGCTTCTTCTTCCAGGACTTCGCGCAGTACGAGGACAAGGCGGCCCGGAAACACCTCACGGCCGAGGCCGTGCCGCTGCTGAGGGCGCTCCACGAGGGATTTTCGGCGCTGGCGGAATGGAACGCTGGCGCCATCCACAATGTACTCGACGCGGTGGCCGGCCGGAACGATCTGCCGCTGGGCAAAGTGGCGCAACCGCTGCGGGTCGCCATTTCGGGAACGGCGGTCTCCCCGCCGATCGACCTGACGGCCGCGCTGCTGGGCCGGACAAAGAGCCTCGCAAGGGTGCAGCGGGCAATCGATTTTGCGGCCGCCAACTGAACCTTGACAGTCTCAGGGCCGTTGCGTACCGTCGCGCCCTCTCGTGGGGCCATAGCTCAGCTGGGAGAGCGCTTGCATGGCATGCAAGAGGTCGGCGGTTCGATCCCGCCTGGCTCCACCATCGGTTCCCATGTGCGTTTCGGCGTCCCCATCGTCTAGAGGCCCAGGACATCGCCCTTTCACGGCGGTAACAGGGGTTCGAATCCCCTTGGGGACGCCATTGGCCGGGCCTGTGCCGCCTATGGGGGTCCGCCATCAATCCTAGCCAGATTTGCGCCTGGACATGAGGCCAACTGTGCATCAGTCGCTCGCGCCACGCCTGGAATACCACGAAGCTTCCCGCGCATCCGGGAGCGATTGATGAGTGCGACCCTGTCAGTTTCTGCGGTAGACGGCATTGACGCGCTCGTCCGGTTTTCATCCGAGATCGATCGGTTCAACCTTGCCTCGCAATGTCCGAATCCGTTTCTTTCGTCACAGTACCTGCGCTGTTACGCCGAGCACAGCGAATATCATGTGCCGGGAGCGGAAGAGCGCCTGTTTCTCATTCGCGAGGGCGAGCGGCTGATCGGCTGCGCGCCCATGCGCCGAACCACGGATACCTTCAATCCCGTGGCTGGCCCGCTCGGATTGCGCGGCGTGGGTCTGGGCGGCCGCATTGTCCGGGAGCTGGAGCGCCGCGCCCGCGCAGCCGGGGTCCGCGAGCTGATCCTGCTCACGGAAACGGCCAGGCCATTTTTCGAGCAACAGCACTACCGCGCGATCGAGCGCACGGATGTTCCGGCCGCGGTGCGGGCCAGCGAGGAGTTTCGATCGCTGTGCCCGGCATCGGCCGCCTGCATGTCAAGAACGCTCACTGGTGCCAATCTTGCGGGAACGAGCCATGGCTGAGCGACCATTCAACGTGCTGTTCCTGTGTACGGGAAACTCTGCACGGAGCATCCTGGCGGAGGCCCTCATCAATTGGTGGGGGCGCGGTCGCTTTCGCGGCTTCAGCGCCGGGAGTCATCCCTAAAGGGAATGTGCACCCAATCGCGCTCGAGCTGCTGGGCAAGATGAACCTGTCGACGACGGGACTGCGGAGCAAAAGCTGGGACGAGTTTGCCGTGCCTGGCGCACCGCCCCTGGATTTCGTGTTCACCGTTTGCGACAACGCGGCGGGGGAGACGTGCCCGTACTGGCCCGGACAGCCGATGACGGCACATTGGGGCGTGCCCGATCCAGCCGCCGTGGAGGGCTCCAAGTCAGACAGGTGGGTCGCGTTCCGGACGGCGTTCGGAACTCTGGAAAACCGCATTAGGATCTTCGCCAGCCTGCCGCTCGCGTCTCTGGATCGAATCAAGCTGCAGGAGCAGCTCGATTCAATTGGCAAGAGCGCGCCACCCCCGCATTCTGGCTGAGCAACCCGCGCCGGCTCCGCCCGGCCTGCCATTACAATACCGGTTTAGATCTGCGTCACTTCCAATTGGCGGCCCAGGGGGCGCACCACACATGAAACTCACGGTAGAGATCATAGGCTGGGCAGCGGCCGCGATGATGCTGACCGCCTACGTGCTGCTGACGATGGGAAAACTCAGTTCCCGCTCGAATCTCTACCATGCCCTGAATGTACTGTCGGGCCTGGGAATCATCGCGAACAGTGGCTGGAACGGCGCCTACCCGTCGGTATTCATCAATGTAGTCTGGGCGGCGATCGGCCTCTACGGC
>JANXYA010000018.1 GCA_025350345.1 Gammaproteobacteria bacterium | reverse complement strand
AAGATCACGATCGGCACCACCAGCAGCACCAGCATGGCGATCGCCACGGCGCTGGCCACCGGCCAGTCGCGGTTCTCGAAGAATTCGTCCGAGAGCACGCGGCCGATCATGAGCTGGTCGGTGCGGCCCAGGAGCGAGGGAATCACGTATTCGCCCACCGCGGGGATGAACACCAGGAGCGATCCGGCGACGATGCCCGGCATCGACAGCGGCAGCGTGATCCGCATGAAGGCCTTCCACGGGCGCGAGCCCAGGTCGGCAGCCGCTTCCAGCAGCGTGCGATCGTGCTTCTCCAGGTTGGAGTACAGCGGCAGGATCATGAACGGCAGGTAGGAATAGACAATTCCGATGTAGACTGCAAAATCGGTCTGCATCATCGTGATCGGCTCGTGAATGATGCCCAGCGACATCAGGATATTGTTGATCACGCCGTTGTTCTTCAGCAGGCCGATCCAGGCATAGACGCGCAGCAGGAAGGAAGTCCAGAACGGCAGGATCACCAGCATCAGGAACAGACTCCGCACCGTGGGCGTGGAGCGTGCAATGCCGTAGGCCATGGGGTAGCCCAGCAGCAGGCACAGCAGCGTCGATACCGCCGCCACCTTGACCGAGTACAGGTACGAGCTGATGTAGAGCGAATCGGTGAACAGGTAGTTGTAGTTGCCCAGATGGAGCCGCAGCGCGAGCACCTTGTCATCCACCCAGCTCCACAGCGACTCGTAGGGTGGTATCGCCAGGACAGACTGCGAGAATGAAATGCCGAACACGATGATGAACGGCACCAGGAAGAACAGCACCAGCCAGGTCATCGGCACCAGCGTCACCAGCGGCTTGCCGATCCAGTGATCGCGCACGTAGGCCGACCAGCGTGGCGGGCCGAAGCGATGGAACAGCTCCCACAGCGGTGCCCAGTGCGTGGTCAGGCCTGAAGCGCGGGGACCGCGCCGCCGGGAACTCGATGAACGATGCGGGCGCGATGCCATGTCAGCCCAGGCCGATGACCGGACTCGAGGCGTCCCAGCTCAGGTAGACCGGCTCATCCCAGCTGAACTGCTCCTCGGGCTTGCGCGTTCGATTGGCCTGTGTCACGCGCACCTCGCGCCCCCCATCGAGCCGCACCATGAACACCGACATGTCCCCCATGTAGGCAATGTCGCGGATGATGCCGTGCGCCCAGTTGTCATTGCCGGCGGGCCGCTCGCGCCCGAGCACGAGCTTCTCAGGCCGTATCGCCACCCAGCACAAGGCCAGCGGCGGCGCGCTCAGGCCGTGATCGACGTACACGGGGTTGGGCAGCTCCTCGCAGCGCACGCGCACGTGCTCGGGCTCATCCTCGGTCAGTTGCCCCTCGAACAGATTGACGGAGCCGATGAAGTCGGCGACGAAGCGCGTGGCGGGAAACTCGTAGATCTGGCGCGGCGTGCCCACCTGGACGATCTCGCCGTGATTCATCACCCCGACGCGCGAGGCCAGCGTCATCGCCTCCTCCTGGTCGTGCGTCACGACCACGAAGGTGACACCGAGCTTCTCCTGGATGCTGATCAGCTCGAATTGCGTGTGCTCGCGGAGCTTCCGGTCCAGCGCGCCGAGCGGCTCATCGAGCAGCAGGAGCTTGGGCCGCTTGACGAGCGAGCGCGCCAGCGCCACGCGCTGGCGTTGCCCGCCCGAGAGCTGGTGCGGCTTGCGCTTGGCGTAGTCGCCCAGCTTGACGATGTCGAGGATCTCCGCGACGCGCCGGTCAATCTCGGCGCGCTTGAGCTTCTCCTGCTCCAGGCCAAAGGAGACGTTGCCCGCCACCGTCATGTGCGGGAACAACGCATAGGACTGGAACATCATGTTCACCGGGCGCTCGTAGGGCGGGATGTCCGCCATGTTCTGGCCGTCGATGTACAGCGCGCCCGAACTCGGCGGCTCGAACCCCGCCAGCATGCGCAGCAGCGTGGTCTTCCCGCAGCCCGAGCCGCCGAGCAGGCAGAAGATCTCGCCCTTGTAGACCTTCAGTGAAACGTTGTTGACGGCAACGAAATTCCCGAAGCGCTTGGTGACGTTCTCGACGCGGATATAGGCTTGCGCGTGCGGATCCAGCCATGGCTCCGGCGTCTTGGTGCGTTGTTCAGCCATATGGGTCACCCGCAGGCCGGCTCCGGCCGAGCGGTCCTGTTCCAGATTTCCTCAGCGACCGGACTTGAACTTGGTCCACATGCGGGTCAGGAGCCGCGTATAGGTCTGCGAGCGCGGCAGGTCGGGCACGATGTGCTGCTTGGTCTCGGCTGATGGATAGATGCCCCGATCATTGTAGATCACAGGGTCGATCAGCGGGTACGCGGCCGCATTGCTGGACGCATAGTGCATGACGCTCGAGTTCCGGGCGGCCACTTCCGGGCGCAGCATGTAGTTGATGAACAGGTGTGCGTTCTTCGGATGCGAGGCATCGGCCGGTATCGCCAGCATGTCGAAGAAGGCGACCGCGCCTTCCTTGGGGATGCTGTACTTGATGGTGTTGCCATTGGCCGCGTCCCTGGCGCGCGAGGCGGCCTGCAGCACATCGCCGCTCCAGCCGAGCGCCAGGCAGATCTCCCCGTTGGCCAGGTCCTCGATGTATTTCGAGGAATTGACGTAGCGGATGTAGGGACGGATGGACATCAGCACCTGCTCGGCGGCGGCCAGATCTGCGGGCTGCTCGCTGTTGGCGGTGCGCCCCAGGTAAACCAGCACGGAATTGACCACTTCATCCGGCGCATCGAGGATCGAGACGCCGCAGCTCTTGAAGTTCTTGATCACGGCCGGGTCGTAGAACATGCGGAAGCTGTCCACCGGCGCATCGGGCATGGCGGCCTTGATCTTCTGGACGTTGTAGCCCACGCCCGAGGTGCCCCAGAAGTAATTCACCGCGTGTTCGAGGCCCGGATCGAACAGGTCGATCTGCTTGGCGAAATAGGGATCGACGTTCTTGAGATTCGGCAGCAGGCTCTTGTCGAGCTTCTGGTACACGCCCGCCTTGATCTGCCGCGCCATGAACGAGGCCGAGGGCACGACGATGTCATAGCCGGTCGAGCCTGACAGGAGCTTGGTCTCGAGCACTTCGTTGGAGTCGAACACGTCGTAGTTGACCTTGATGCCGTATTCCTTCTCGAAGGCGGGCACGAGGTCGGGGGCGATGTAGTCCACCCAGTTATAGATGTTGAGTACCTTCTCCTCGTCGGTGACGCCGGCCGACGCTGCGGCAGCGGCGCCCGCGGCCGGCGCCGCCTCCTGCTGGGCGCTGCAACTGGCCAGCGCGATGCCGGCCAGGCTGTAGAGCACGAGCAGAGCGCACTTGCGGATCATGAGGCAGGCCCCTACCTGGGAAAATTCATTGATATTCTGCGCCGCCCGCCGGCGACGCTGGATCCAGAGCTGCCCTCTATATACACCAGCACGCGATCGCAGGGAAACTGGCTCAGACGTTGAGCAACAGATGCTCACGTTCCCATGAGCTGATCACCTGCAGAAAGACCTCGTGCTCCGCCTGCTTGACGATCGTGTAGGCCGCGACAAAGGGCTGCCCGAGCAGCTGCACCAGCGGTTGGCAGTCCATCAGGCGCTTGAGCGCGTCATCGAGTGAGCGAGGCAGGTCCCAGGGCAGATCGTGGGCACTGCCCGTGATCGGTTCGCTGGGCCGCAGGTTCTGCACCATGCCCAGATACCCGCAGGCGAGCGACGCGGCGATCGCGATATAGGGGTTGGCGTCCGCCCCCCCGAGGCGATTCTCGACGCGCCTCGACTCCGGATCGGAGACCGGCACGCGCAGGCCCGCGGTGCGGTTATCGTAGCCCCACTGGACGTTGATCGGTGCGAGTGAGGCGCGGGCGATGCGCCGATAGGAGTTCACGTTGGGTGCGAACAGGCTCATGGCCGCCGGCAGGTAGCGCTGGAGCCCGGCGATGTGCGAGAAAAACAGTGCCGAGGGCGTGCCGTCGGCATTGCTGAAGATATTCGCGCGCGTCTGCCGGTCGACCACGCTCTGGTGAATGTGCATCGCGCTGCCCGGCTCCTTGGCGTGGGGCTTGGCCATAAACGTCGCGTACATCTTGTGGCGCAGCGCCGCCTCGCGCGCGGTGCGCTTGAAGAGGAAGGCCTGGTCGGCGAGATTCTGCGGGTCGCCGTGCAGCAGGTTGATCTCCATCTGCGCCGGGCCATCCTCATGGATGAGCGTGTCGATCTCGATGTCCTGCGCCTCGCAGAAGGCGTAGACGTCGTCGAACAGCGGATCAAACTCGTTGACGGCTGCAATGCTGTAGGACTGCCGCCCGGGCTCGGCGCGCCCGGAGCGCCCGATCGGCGGCTTGAGCTGGTAGTCGGCGTCGATGTTCGGCTCGACCAGGTAAAACTCCAGCTCCGGCGCGACCACGGGCTCCCAGCCCCGTTCGGCATAGAGCTCGAGCACGTGCTGCAGCACCTGGCGCGGCGCCATGCTCACGCGGCGCCCGTCAGAGTAGAAGCAGTCGTGAATCACCTGCGCGGTGGGCTCGGCCGCCCAGGGCACGACGCGCACCGTCTTCGGATCGGCCTTGAGCACGATGTCGATTTCCGCCGGGCTCATGGCCGAACTGGTGTCGCTCGGGTAGTCGCCGGTCACGGTCTGCAGGAAGATGCTCTCGGGCAGGCGCATGCCCGCGTCCTCGGCAAATTTCTCCGCCGGCATGAGCTTGCCGCGGGCGATACCGGCCATGTCCGGAATGATGGCCTCGACCTCGGAAATGCCGTGATCGCGAAAGAACTGTTGAATCTCGTTGGGCATAAATCACCTTCAGGTCTTACATCCGTTCCCGGCAGGCAGCGCCGAATGCGGCGAACAGTGCCATCGAGAACGCGTTATCCATCACCCGCCATTCGGGGTGCCATTGCACGGCCAGCGCAAAGCGCCGCGCCGCGGTGACTCGAAAAGCCTCGATGACACCGTCGCTCGCGCGCGCCTCGATGCTGAGGCCCGTGCCGAGCTCACGCACGCCCTGGCCATGGAGCGAATTCACCTGCAGGCTGTCCGCTCCGCCGGCGAGGCGCTGCAGCAATCCACCGGGCGCGAGCGTGACGGCATGCGCGGGCGCGTACTGGCGCTCGATGGGCTCGCCCTTCGGTTCGCGGTGATCGAGATGGCCCGGCACTTCGTGCAGCTTCTGCCAGAGCGTGCCGCCGAAGGCGACGTTGATCTCCTGGAAGCCACGGCAAATCCCCAGCACGGGCACGCCGGCCGCCACCGCCCGCGGGATCAGCGGCAAGGTGGTCTCGTCGCGATGCGGATCGTGCAGCGTGCCGGCATCGCTCGGTTCCCCGTCATAGTGGTGCGGCTCGACATTCGAGGGGCTGCCCATGAACAGCAGCCCGTGCAGTGAATCAAGCAGCCCCTCGTACTGCAGCTCCTGGCCGAGCGCCGGCACGATGACCGGAATCGCTCCCGCCGCGTCCAGCGCCGCGGTGACGTACTTTTCAGCCGCCAGGTGGTACGCCTGCGGCCCCAACAGGCGCCGGTCGGCAGGTATTCCGATCAATGGGCGTTTGGCAGACATGAGAGCGGCTCCGGCTAACCGCGCGACAGCGCGGGCGGTGAGCCGACGGGAAGCTGAATAAGCCATTAGACCATAGGCGCGGTGGTCCGAACCGGGCCAAATGGCCGTTTTGGGGCCTCGGGGGGTGCCTCGCGTGGTCCATAATTATATGTTTTTTAAGGCTTTATTGCCGGTGTGCGCAGGCCCGCGTATCCTTGCGCGATGCCACAACCCCTTGCCAGCCACCCCGAAAGCTACTACAGCGCCACGGCGCCGATCCCGGCCGGCGCCCCGCCCCTGGCGGCCCCCATCACGGCCGATGTCTGCGTCGTGGGCGCCGGATTGGCGGGCTGTTCGGCGGCCCTCCACCTCGCCGAGCGGGGCTACAAGGTGGTGCTGCTGGAGGAGCAGCGGGTGGGCTGGGGTGCCTCCGGCCGCAACGGCGGCCAGGTTCTTCCCGGCATTGCCAAGGGCCAGGCTGCCCTCGAGCGCCTCGTCGGTCCCGCCGACGCGCGCGCGATCTGGGGCATCACGGTGGAGGCCGTCAAGCTGCTGCGGGAGCGTATCGCACGCTATGGCATCGAGTGCGATTGGGTCGACGGCCACATGCAGGTGGCCAACAGGCAAAGGCAGATCGCGGAGCTCGCCACCGAACAGGAGGCGCTCGCAAGACTGGGCTATGCCGGCACGCGCCTGATCGAGCAGGGCGAATTACAGGGGCTTCTCGCGACGCGGCGCTACCTGGCCGGGCTCTACGATCCGGGCGGCGGCCACCTGCATCCCCTGCGCTATACGCTGGGCCTCGCGCGCGCCGCCCAGAGCGCCGGCGTCATGCTCTACGAAGGCACCCGCGCCAGCGACTACACCGTCGCGGGCACCACGGTGCGCGTGCGGACAACGGGTGCCGGCGCCACGGGCGAGGTGCGCTGCCAGCACCTGCTGCTGGCGGGAAACGCCTACCTCGGATCACTGGCCCCGGCGCTGGCGCGCAAGATCATGGCCGTCGGCACCTACATCATCGCCACGGAACCGCTCGGCGAAGCGCGCGCGCGCGAGCTGATCGGCAACAATGCCGCCGTCTCGGACCTGAACTGGATCATCGATTACTTCCGTCGCTCCGCGGATCACCGGCTGCTGTTCGGCGGCCGCGTGAGCTACTCCGGGATCGAGCATTTCGAGGTCGTGGGGGCGACGCAGGCACGGATGCTGCGCGTGTATCCGCAACTTGCCGGGACGCGCATCGAGTATCACTGGGGCGGCTACGTCGACATCACCATGAACCGCGCGCCCAATTTCGGGCGCCTGGAGCCCAATGTCTGGTACCTGCAGGGATTCAGCGGGCACGGCGTCGCGCTCACCGGCATCGCCGGCGTGCTGGCCGCCGAGGCGATCGCCGGCAGCGCCGAGCGCTTCGACCTGTTCGCGCGCATCGCGCACCGGGATTTTCCGGGCGGCGCGGCGCTGCGCCGCCCGGCCCTGGTGCTCGCCATGCTGTGGTTTCGGCTGCGCGATCTGCTCTAGAAGCGCCAGGCCACGCCGACCGAAGCCTGATCGACATGGTAGTCGTAGCCGAGGTCATTGCCGCTCGCCAGACGCGTCCATTCGAGATTGAGGCGCGTCCCGCCGTACAGGTCGAAGTCCATTCCAACGCCGTACGAAAAACTGGTGTCGTGAGTTTCGCCCAGACCGAACTCGCGCTTCAGGTCAACCCCGGCCACCCCGCCGAGCCCATACAGGGAAAACCCCGGCGACAGCGGCAGCGAGCCCTTCAGGTAACCGGCGTACAGCGAGTCCACCTCGAGGCCATACCCGTTCGTGTCCGCACGGCCGAACCCAGCGCCGATGCGCCCCTCGAGCGAGAGATTGGGACTGAGCGGTGCGCCGATCGTCAGCATGGCTGTCGCCGGTGTGATCGGCTCCAGTCCATCCTCGCTGTAGCGCAGCTCCCCCACACTCAGGCCCACATAGGCGCCGGAGCCGTAGCCCCGGCCGTACTCACCGCGTGGAGCGCCGTCGTAGGCGGCCGCGCCGCCCGCCGCACCCACCGCTCCGGTTGCAGCCAGTGCAACAATCCAGTTTTTCATGACGTCCTCGTGCAGTTTGAAATACAGGGCCGCAGTGTCAGGGCGGCGCGCTGAACCGGGTCTGAACCGCCCGGTTCACCCGCCGTTCAGGAATCGCCTGTATGCTCGCCACGTGGACCAGCGCACAGAATTCCGCCTTTGGCGTTGCCCCGCCCCGCCCGCTGGACTATAGGTAGGGGCAGCCACAGGAGTCGTCATGCACCGAATTCTCATTGCCCTGCTGAGCGTGCTTCCCCTGAGCGCCTGCGGGCTGGCGGAGACCGCGGCAACCGGCGTCACCGCGGCTTCCAGTGCGGCGGAACAGGCCAAGCAGGGACAGCAGACCGAGGAGCGCATGCAGCAGCAGGTCGAGGC
>JANXYA010000393.1 GCA_025350345.1 Gammaproteobacteria bacterium | reverse complement strand
CGCGCCACGACCTTGCTTGGCACGGCGGAACTCGAGGCGCTGGCGGAGCTCAGTTCGCTGGCACCGCTCCACAACCCTCCGGCACTGGCGGTGATTGCCGCGGTGCGCCGCAGGCTCGGGCCGCAGGTCCCCGTCATCGGTGTATTCGACACCGCCTATTACGCCGATCTGCCCGAGGCAGCGTATCGCTACGCGGTGCCGCAGCGGTGGTGGACGGACTTCGGGGTCCGCCGCTATGGTTTTCACGGCCTGGCGCACCGCTACCTGTGCCAGCGCGCCTGCGCACTGCTGCACACACCACCGGCAACCGCTCGGCTGGTCACCCTGCAGCTCGGGCGAGGCTGCTCCGTGACGGCGACGAAAGGCGGTCGCGCGATCGCCACCAGCATGGGATTTACCCCGCTCGAGGGGCTGGTCATGGGCACCCGCTCCGGCGATATTGATGCGGGAGCCGTCCTGTACATGATGGAGCGCAGCGGCCTGTCGGCGGCCGACATGCGAGTCGAGTTGAACCAGAAGAGCGGGCTGCTGGGGCTCTCGGGCCACAGCGCCGACATGAGCGAGCTGCTGGAGCGGGAGCGACGCGGGGATGCCGACGCGGCCCTGGCCATCGAGGTGTTCTGCCAGCGCGCGCGACATTATCTGGCCGCCTATATCACGGAGCTCGGCGGCGTTGAGGCCATCGTGTTCGGCGGCGGCATTGGCGAGAATTCCCCGGACATCCGGCGGCGCATTATTGGCGGACTGGAGTGGGCGGGAATCGCCCTGGATCCTGACGCGAACCAGGCCAGCGTGGGTCTGGAAGCGAGTCTCGCTGCGCCGAACAGCCGTTCAGCCCTGTTTTCAGTCCCGGTGGACGAGGCTAGCGTCATCGCCGGGGAAGCGGCCTCCTTGCTGGCGCATTGACCGACTGGCGCCTGGCCGACCGCCTCTGAAGTATTGGAATCGATGCAGTGAGCGCCCGCGGATGCCACCTTTCGCCCCAGCCACGCTCTGCCTACAGCGCACTGCGCGTGGCGCCGCCCTGCCCAAGGTCGAGAAAGTAGTCCTCCAGTCTGCGCCGCTGCGCCGCGCTGATCGTGATGCCCCGCGGCATGCTCTGCGCTCCAGCCTCAGGCGCCAACCGATACAGGATTTCGTCCAGCAAACGGCCATGCGGATAGTTGCCCTGCACCAGGCGCTGCGCGAGTGCGCCCGGATCAGCAAAAGGAATGAAGGGCCCGACCTGGCCAGTGTGGCAGGAAGTGCACCGGTCCAGAAACTCCGGCTTCGAGGCGACCAGGTTCTGGGACGATGGTGCATCGGGATCGCGGCTCGGGCTGGGCTCCAGGCGCGCAACGCTCGCGGGCGCTGCCGGCAAGGGGTGTGCGCTGTACCAGGCTTCCAGCGCGCGCACGCTCTGGCGGCGCAGGTGCTCGCAATACCGATCGTCACTCGTGAACGATCGATAGGCGTGCAGGCCACGCAGCTCCTCATCGGTGAGCCCAACCCGCTCGAACAGCACCTGTGCGAGCGTGGGCGCGCCCTCGGGAGCCGACGCATCGTAGGTGTTGCGTTCGAGCGCGAGTGTCCACTGTTGGGTCGAGAGCCCAAGGTTGCGCTCGACCACGAAGCGCAGGTCATCGAGCCCGGCGGCGCCGCGCTGAACCCGGCCGTTCCTCCCCGTGAGGCGCGCTGCTACGGCCGCCGCCTGGAGCCGGTCGGTACCGGCGTTCATCCGCCTGAAGCCGCGCAGCTCATCGGCGATCTGGTCGCGGATGGATGCGGGGTAGTACTCGGGCAGCGGGCCGCAACTGCCCTCCGCCGCGGCGAGCAGGACATAGCGGTGCGCATCAAAGGCTGGGCGCGATGCCATCTCGGACAGGATCGAGCGGATATTCAGTCGCGTCAGCAACGCGGAGAGCTGGGCGTTCGGGGAGGTGGTGCTGACGCCGTTGTACACCGCACGCGCACTCGCAACGTAGGTTTCGCGTTGCCCGAAGGCGGCTGCCCCGAGGAGGCTCCGGTAGCGCGCATCCCTCTGTTGCAGGGCGAGAAAGGCGCGCATGCCCTGCGCCTCTGCTGCGGAGAGGCCGGCACCGTAACGTTCACCATAGACGCCCGGCCAGAAGGGCGGCGTGTCCCAGACCGGTCGCGCCGGCTGGCCGTGGCAGGCCACGCAGCGTGCGGAGTTGGCCTCCGATATCGTTACCGGCCCGCCCTTGTCCGCCGGAAACTGGATCTCGCGAAACTGGAAATTGTTGTTGCGCGCATCGAATTCCATCGTCTCGACGGCGGAGCTCCCGCGCTCAGTCGGAGCGCCATTGAAGGTGAGCACGAATTCGGCGTCGGAGCCGAAGAGGATCACACGCGGATTGGCAGGGGTGGCGCCCTGGAGACTGCGGCTGGCGAACACGAGCGTGTAGTGGGAGCGCAGATCCGCGGGCAGCGCCGCGATGAGTTCATCGACGGACTTGATGCCGCGGGATTCAATCAGCCCCCGCATCGACTCGAACCCGAACTGCGAGGCCGAAGCCGTCGCGCTGAGCGCCACTCCCAGGCACAGGGACAGGTACAGGGCCCGGCTGCGGCGCATCGACGACCCCCTGGGAAGTGCTCTTCCCAGTGGTGTGGCCCGTGGCATCGGCATTCCCATCTCGGGTCCCACCTCACTGACCTCGCTGCTGACGAGTGGCCGCGCAAAACTAGCGCAATTTCACCAGCCCGCCCATGAAGCGCCGCACATCTTCGGACTCCGGTCGACCCGAACTGTGCCCCAGTCCCTGTCGGAAACAGCGTTGCCGCCCACCTCCAGCGTCAAGCAAGTCCGCTGAAGTCAACTGCCCGGGCACGCGGCGCGAGCAGCAGGCCCGATGATGCCGGCACAAACGCAGACAGCAATCCGGCTCTGCGGCATAATTGGCGCGCCGCGTGGGCCGGAGCGCTGCAGGGGGAACCGAACGTGTCGAATAAGAATTTCGCGAATTGCGCCTCTCCGCAGGGACCGTACCTCTTCATTGCACTCCTGCTGGGCAGCTTGCTGCTCGTGGCCCCCGCAGCATCGCGGGCCGACACGCGTGCGGCTGTCGAGAGCGGGGAACAGGCGTCGCTGGAGGAGATCACCATCACGGCGCGCCGCCGCAGCGAGCGGCTCAGCGACGTGCCATTGGCCGCCACCGTCGAGACGGGCGCGGACCTGCAGGCGCAATCTGCGGTGCTGTTCGAGGATGTGGCCAGGGAGGCGCCCAACGTTCTGGCGTTCAGGTCTGCGCGCTCGGTGTCCGCGCTGGAGGTCACCATGCGCGGCCAGACGGCGATTCCGTCATCGATTGTCTACGACCCGGCCGTCGGGCTCTATATAGACGGCGTGTACGTCGCCAATGGGCAGGGCGCCATGGGTACCCTGCTCGACATTGATCGGGTGGAGATCGTGCGCGGCGCCCAGGGTACCCTCTTTGGGCGCAACAACACCGGCGGCTCCATCGCCCTGGTCACGAACCGGCCCGACCTCAGCGGCTATTCGGAGGAGTTCTCGCTGTCGGGCGGCAACAAGGATCTGTTTGAAGGCCGGGCCATTTTCAATTTACCGCTCTCCGGTACCTTTGGCCTGCGGCTCGCCTACCAGTCCAACAGCCACGATGGCTGGGGCAGCAGCCTGGCCACTGGGCAAGATAACTTCATGAACCAGGACCGCAATCAGCTGCGCGTCGGTGCCCTGTGGCACCCCAGCGATGGCTTCGATGCCTACTTCACCTTCGAGCGATTCAACGCCAATGAAGTGGGCGCCCTTCTGCATCCGCTGTCTGGAACATTTCTGGCTTCCCTGCCCGGGGACCAGGTGCCGGCGGACTTCTACCAGACCGACACCGGCACGATCCAGAGCGATGTGGCGCGGACCGATGCGCTGCAGTTGACGCTGACGCAGCACTTCAGTCCGCTGCTCAGTGCCCGGCTGATCCTGGCCTACCGCTCGCTCCGTGACGTCAACGATTACGACGCCGATGCGTTTGCGGTGCCGGCGGTCGATGTCGCGCTGGCCAGCACGTCCTACCAGCGCAGTGCCGAGTTTCAGTTGAACGGGACTACGCCCGGCTCCGCCGTCGACTGGGTGGGCGGACTGTACTGGTTTCACGATCACGGCAGTGCGGATTCGGACCAGGCGCCCAGCGTCCTGGCCACAGCGCCGTTCGATACCGTCCATACACTGGAGCTGAATTCGGTGCACAACCGGTCCAACGCCGCTTTCCTGCACGGCGAACTGCACGTCAATCACGCCTGGAGCGTTTCAGCGGGGTTCCGCTACACGCACGATGAGCGCTCGGTGGACGACAATGCGTACTGGCTCAATCTGCCTGGCTTCGGACCGCAGACCTGCTCGATCACGGATGCCGTCACCGGAGTGCCGCTCGGCTTTGAAACGGCGACCGGCGCCTGCCCGCCCATCCACAACTCCGTGACGTACGGATACGGGTCCTGGGAGCTGGCGAGTCACTACCGCTTCAATGAAAAATTGATGGCCTACGTGCGCTCTGGCAGGGCGCAGCGCTCGGGTGGCTGGAACATCCCGATTGCCACTAACCGGGACAGCCCCTTCCACCCGGAAGAGCTGACCGACGTGGAGTTGGGGCTAAAGGGCAACAACAACGGCGGCCAGCTGCAGTGGAACCTGGCCCTGTTCACTGGTCAGTACAATGATCTGCAGCGGTTGCTGGCGCTGTTCTCGGGCCAGACCGTGATCACGGAGGTCATCAACGCGGGCAAGGCCCGCGTCAGCGGCCTCGAATTTGAAAGCCAGCTGCAAGTGACGCGATCATTCGGCTTGCACGCAACGCTGGGGTACACCGATGCAGGTTACCAGCGCTTCACGGGCCCAGATGGGAGCGACCTGAGTCACAACGACTTCTACATGACGCCGCGCTACCAATGGAGCCTGGCGGGCACCTATGAGATGGCGTTGGGCACCGCAAGGCTGCGGGTGCGTGCCGACTACGCCTGGCACGATCGGGTCGAGTTCAACGTGATCAATGATTTTAACCACCAGTCAGCCGTCGGATTGGTCAATGCGCGCGTGAGCTATCTCGCCGGCAGCACCGGCTTTGAGGTAGCGCTGTTTGGCACGAACCTGACCGACCAGCAGTACGCCTACAACGGCGGCACGATCCTGGCACCGCTCCCACCGCTGGGCCAGGCGGGCCCCCTGACCAGCTGGCAGATCGCCGCCGACCGCCGCCTGGTGGGCCTGGAAGTAAGCTACCGCCTGAAGCAGCGCCGCTGAGTGGATGGGCGTGCGTGCCTGGCTGGCCCTGTGCCTGACCTGCCTTTGGAGCTGTGCCAACGCCGCCACGGATCCGGCGCCGGCTGAGCACGGATTCTGGTCGCTGTTCGACGGCACGCGATTGCCCTTCGTGCCGGTTCCCGAGATTGACGTCAATCCGAACAGCGGCACGACGATCGGGCTGATTCCGGTCTGGGTCAAGACGGATGAGCAGCAGCACGTGCGCCGCATCATCGCGCCGGACGTGATCTATAACCCCTACTTTGGCTTCGGCGCCCGGGCGCGGATCTTTGACTACCCTTCGGCCGATGAGCAGTGGTCGGTGGTCGGCGGGGGCAAGCAACGCGTCGAACGCGAATTTGACGCGCGCTACGAATCGGGACGCTTGCACAGCGAACACTGGTCCATTGCGCTCGCCGCCGTGTACGATCGCAGCGGTACACCGCGCTTCTATGGCTTCGGGAACCGATCGCCCGTCACCGATCAGACCAATTACACCAGGCGGCTGGCTTACCTGCAGGCTGGCCTGGGGCGAAGGTTCGGCCGCGCCTGGCAACTGGCCTACACCTTTCGCGCGCGCAACGTCGATGTGACGCCCGGATCGCTGGCGGAAATCGCCTCGATCGAGAGCCGCTTCGGCCGCCTGCGGGGCATTGGCACCAGCGGTGACACGCTGCACCGGCTCTCCGCGATATTCGACAGTCGCGACAACGAAACCATACCGCGTCATGGATTCAGCCTGATCGCCTACGCCGGCATGGCCGCCCGACGCGGATTCCTGAATGCCTCGTTGTACAGCGAGGCCGGTCTGGACACGCACGGCTATTGGCGGCTCGGCAGCGCGACGACGCTGGCGGCGCACGTGGCTGTGCGCTACCTGCCCTCGAGCCGTCACGTGCCCTTCTGGGCGCTGAACAGCATCGGCGGCGACGCCAGCGACATCGACGGCTCGCTACCGCTGCGTGGCTTCGGCGAGTCGCGTTTCTACGATCGTGACGCCTTCGCGGCCAATTGCGAATGGCGCAGGAGAATCGGGTCAGTTGAGGCGGTCGGGACCCACATCGATCTGGAGCTCACGCCGTTTGTGGATGCCGGCAGGGTATTCAGTCGCGGGGGCACGTTGCCGCTGTCCGGGTTGCACAAGGCGGGGGGGCTTGGAGTACG
This sequence comes from Gammaproteobacteria bacterium, assembly GCA_025350345.1. Classification (GTDB taxonomy): domain Bacteria; phylum Pseudomonadota; class Gammaproteobacteria; order Steroidobacterales; family Steroidobacteraceae; genus FEN-1191. Next base: position 2,816 of record JANXYA010000393.1, on the reverse strand, counting down.
CGCCATCGCCACGCCTACGGTCGTAGGGTATGTCGACTTCGGCTACGGCAGCGAGGGACTGGCCGTGTTTACCGGCATCAACTACCCTCTATAGCCTGGATGAATAATGCCCTGCCAACGCTGCGGCAGCGCCTCAATCTCTCGAGATTCGCGCTCAACCATCCGCGCTGGACCATCGGGGTCTGGCTGCTGATCAGCGCCTCGGGCCTGGTGGCGGCGTGGCGCCTGCCCGTGGCGCTGTTCCCGGACATCGTCTTTCCCGTGATTGCGATCGAGCTTGACGGCCCTGACGGCGCCGGCGGGTCTGGCGAGGGCGATCTTGCGGTGCGGGTGGAAAGGCGGCTGCTGGGTCTGCGCGATCGTGACGCGCTGATGTCCACGAGTACACCCGGTCACGTCGTGCTCACCGTTCCCTTCGCCGTGGGCATCAGCCTCGACGCGGCCGAGAAGCGCGTGAAAGACGTGCTCAACGGACTTGCCGTCCGCGATCCTCGGCAGCTCAGCATCCATCGCATCGATCTGAATGAATCGCCGATCGCAACCTACGGCTTGAACCTGCAGCCCGGTGCGGCAGCGCCGGAAACACTCGCGGTGCTGTCCGGCCAGCTTGCTGCGCGACTTTCCGCAGTGCCCGGAGTGGCACGCGTGGTCCCGCTGGGCTTCGAATGGCCGGGCAGGCAGGAGCCGCCCACTAGCGTGCTCCTGGATGGCGTGCCGTCAACGGCCCTCGAGATCGTGAAGCGCTCCGGTGCCAATACGCTGGAGGTGGCGCATGCCCTCAGTGCGGCTGTAAGTGCCGCCCAGTCCGGCGGTGCCTTGCGCATCCAGGCCGTGCGCGCCGAAGCGCCGTTCATTCGCGAAGCCACCGGTGCGACGCTGGAAGCGCTGTGGCTGGCGGCACTGTTGTCGGTCCTGGTCATTCACCCGTTCCTAAGGGATGGCGCTGCGACGGCGATCTCTGCTCTTGCCATACCGACCTCACTGGTGGGCACGTTTCTCGTCATGGCGCTGGCCGGTTTCAAGTTCGAGACCATCACGCTGCTCGCCCTCGCGCTCGTGATCGGAATCATCGTCGACGATGCCATTGTCGATGTCGAAAATATCGTCCGCCACCTGCCGCACGCCAGCGACACCCTCGCGGGCGTCCGCCAGGCGACCGATGAGATCGGCCTGACCGTTACCGCCGCGACCCTGACCGTGGTGGCGGTGTTCGTGCCGGTCGGCCTGATGAGCGGCGTGGTGGGCACCTTCTTTCGTCCCTTCGGCCTGACGATATCGGCCGCCGTGCTCAGCTCGCTCCTGGTTGCCCGCACCCTGACTCCCGTGCTCGCGGCGCGCTGGCTCAGGGCCGGGCGCGAGGGCGGGCGCCCCGCCTCAGCGCTCTGGCAACGAGTGAGCGGGAGCTACCACGGCTTATTGGCCTGGGCGCTCCAGCGTCCGCGCCGGGTCCTGGCCGGCGCGGCGGCCAGCCTGGTCGCCGGCGTGCTGCTCATTCCATTCATTCCGCAAGGGTTCATTCCGACCCTGGATCGCGGCGAGTGCCTGGTGCACTTCGCGATGGCGCCGGGCTCCGGACCTGCGGCCAGTGCCAGCATGGCGCAGGAAGTTGACCGGCTCGCACGCAGCGACCCCGACGTCGCCCACGTGCTTGCGGTTGCCGGAGGAATGGACGGAGACCCGGACAGCGGCGTGCTCTACGTGACGCTCAGGCCCGATCGCGCCTCCCCCACACTGGCGGTGGAAGCACGGTTGCGGCACCTGTTTGCGCATCAATCACCCGGCCGGATCAGCGTCGAGAACGTGCCGATCATCGCCGTCGCGGCGCCCCATCCGCTGGAAATCACCCTCATCGGCGCAAGTGCCCCGGCACTGGCGCTCGCGGCGAAGCGCGTGCTGGCACAGGTGCGGGACTGGCCCGGCGTCGCTGACAGTGCCATCGCCGGAGTCGGCGCCGACGGGGACGGGACTTGGCTGCGTCGAAACGGACGCCCGGCGGCGCTCATCCGCGCGAATCTCACCGGCAAGGTGCCGCTCGGTACCATCGGCGATCGGGCCCAATCCGAGCTTCCCCGCCTGCTGCCATCGGGCGTACAGCTGGCCCTCGAGGGCGAGTCGGCCCAGGCCGCGGACGTGCTGGGACATTTCTCATCGGCCCTTGGCCTCGCGATCGCGGGCGTGCTCACGGTCCTGCTGCTGCTGTTTCGCAGCTGGCAGGACCCGCTCGCCATCGCGGTATCGCTCCCACTGTGCATCGTCGGCGCCATGCTGGGACTGTTCCTGGCGCACAGCGACTTCGGCATCGTGTCGCTCCTGGGACTGGTATTCCTGATCGGTCTGGTGAACAAGAACGCGATCATCCTGGTCGATCGCATCAACCAGTTGCGCGCTGCCGGGCTCACGCGCCGCGCGGCGATTCTGGAGGCGGGTCCGGTGCGGCTGCGGCCCATCGTGATGACGACCGCCGCGGCAGTGCTTGGCATGCTGCCGATCGCGCTCGGGTTCGGGGCCGGCTCCGAACTGAGGGCGCCGATGGCGGTGGCCATCATCGGCGGACTGCTGACATCCACGCTCCTCAGCCTGGTCGTGGTGCCGGTCATCTACCAGCTGCTCGATGACCTGCGTCCGCGATTCCGTAGCGGAACCCGGACGAAAGGCGACGCTACGCTATCCTGATCGCGCTCCTCACGGCACACCGCCCAGCAGCAGGCGGTGAAACAGATGCACCCCGGCTTCGCGCGCCGGGCAGTACGGTCCTGAGCGGTAAGCGCTGGATTGCACGTTGCCCTGCAGCACCTGGCAGATCCCGGCATCCTCGG
>JANXYA010000392.1 GCA_025350345.1 Gammaproteobacteria bacterium | reverse complement strand
CCCTCGAGGCCGCGGGCGGGGCCGCCGCGGTCATACAGGCGTCATACCGCCGCAATCTTGCGGTGACGCTCAAGGCTGACCGCTCCCCCGTCACGGCGGCGGACCTGGAGGCCGAGCGAGTGATCCGCGCGGTGCTCAGTGCGCAGTTTCCGGACTACGGCTTCTACGGCGAGGAAACGGGCCAGCACGCCATGGACGCCGGCAATGTCTGGCTGGTTGACCCGATCGATGGCACCAAGTCCTTCGTGCGGGACTGCCCCTTCTTCTCCACGCAGATCGCGTTGCGACGCGCCGGGCGCCTGGTGCTGGGCGTGTCGAGCGCGCCCGCCTACGGTGAGCTGGCCTGGGCCGAGGAGGGGGGCGGTGCCTTCCTCGACGGTCAGCCGGTGCGCGTCAGTGCGGTGAGTGCGCTGGAGGATGCGATCCTGTCCACGGGCAATCTCATGACGCTGGCTGCCGCGCCGGCGGCTTGGTCCCGGTACGGTGCGCTGGTGGGGCAGGTCAACCGGCTGCGCGGGTATGGCGATTTCCTGCACTACCACCTGCTGGCGCGCGGTTCGCTCGAGGCCGTCATCGAATCGGACGTCAATATCCTGGATATCGCGGCGCTGAGCGTGATCGTGCGCGAGGCCGGCGGCGTGTTCACGGACCTGGATGGCCGCGGGATCGATCTGGACACGACCACGGTGCTCGCGGGCAACGCGGCACTGCACCCGCGCTTCCTGGCGGCTATGCGGGGATGAAGGCGCGCCGCCCGCCGCCGTGCAGTTCGTGCATCGGCGTGGCGTAGAGCGCCGAGAGTTCCGCCGCGTTCAGCAGCTCCGCGGTGGCACCGAGGCGCCAGCGGCCGTCGCCGTGCAGCAGCAGCACGCGATCGGCGCAACGCTCGGCCAGGGCCGGATCGTGGAGCGTCACGATCACCGCCGCGCCCGTCGCACAGCATTCACGGAACGCGAGCAGCACGTCGACCTGGTGATGCAGATCCAGGTGATTGGTGGGCTCATCGAGCAGGAACACGCCCGGTTGCTGAGCGAGCAGGCCCGCCATCGCCGCGCGCCGCTGCTCGCCCCCCGAGAGCGTGCCCAGCGCGCGCGCCGCGCAGTGCTCCACGCCCATGCGTGCCAGGGCCGCGCTGACGATCCGCAAGTCCTCGGCGGACTCGCCGCGCAGCCAGCCGATGTGGGGATGGCGCCCGAGGAGTGTCGTTTCGTACACCGACAGCGGCAGCGCATCTTCCCGGTCCTGCGGCAGCAGGGCCATGCGCCGCGCGATCTCGGCGCGCCCCAGCGTGCCCAGATCGCGCCCGGCGAGCGCCACGTGCCCTGCGGCCGGTGCCCGCAGTCCGGCGAGCGTGTGCAGGGTCAGGCTCTTGCCGCAGCCGTTGCGACCGAGCACGGCGATGAACTCACCGGGCTTAAGCTCGAGCGACAGCGAGGCGATGAGCACCCGCTCGCCGGCACGCACGCTCAGCGCCGAAGCGCTCAGCAGCGCGGGCGGTCGCGAGGGACTGCCATTCGTCGTCCCCGTCATTGCCGGCTCCAGCCGATCTCGCGCGCCGTCGCCGGGCCGACGAGGGTTTGGGATAGATCATCAGGCATCACCTGGCGCTGCGGACCGAGCGGCACGCGGCCCGCCATGATCTCCGCGTAGCGCTGCGGATAGCGGGGTTCGCGCCGGGGTTCGGCGTAGCCTTCCGGGTAAACCGGCGCGTCGCTGTCGGCGTCGTACTTGTCCGTCGCACCGAAGGTATGGAGCAGCTCGTGCGCGATCACGATGCCGTTCTGGGAGGCTTGCGAGGGCGTCGCGAACAGGTGTACCACCCCCATGAGGCCGCGCTGCAGGCCGATCGAATGCGGCAGCACGGCTGCGTGCGCCGGATCGTGGTACAGCAGGAACAGGGCGATCCTGGGCCGTGCGCGCGCGATCGGCGCGAGCGCCGCCATCCGGTAGCGGCGCAGCCGCAGGCTCCAGATCACGCGCGCCAGCAGGCTGGCATCCGGGGCTGCTGCCGGCGGCAGCGCCGCCGGCGCCGGATAGAGCCTGATGTTGACCGGCTCGTCGATATTGATGCCGTAGCGCCTGGCCTCGCGCGCCACGAACTCGCTCACGGGCTGCAGATCCGCGTCACTGAGCGTGGCAATGTAGGCCGACGCAGCCTCGCTGCCGTCGGCGTTCAGGGGGAAGGCGCCGATCCACACGGTATGCTCCCAGCTCGTCGTCCGCCGCTGATCGAGCCAGGCGCCGCCGGCGACAACCGCCAGCACCACCAGCAGGATCGCAATGCGTATGCCGCGCCACATGAATCAGGGCTGCAGGCGCGTGGCCGACCAGTCGCCGGCATCGAATCCGCCGTCCCGCGGCGTCAGGGTGCGGCTCCAGCGCGCCCGATCGTGGATCCGTGCGCTGCCCTCCACCCACAGCTCGACGGCTTCGGCCCACAGCTGGTAGCCGCCCCAGTGTGGCGGCCGCGCGATGCGCAGGCCGGGATCCGGTGCATCCTCGTCGCTGACTGGCGCAGGCAATGCGAAGCGCAGCGCCACCTTCGCCACGTTCCTCAGCAATTCACCGCGCGTCGCGATGGGCTCGCTCTGCTCACTCGCCCAGGCGCCGAGCCGGCTGCGCCAGTTGCGCGTGGCGAAATAGGCATCGCTCTCGATCGCCGACACCTGCACGGCACGCCCCTCCACGCGCAGCTGGCGGCGCAGCGCATCCCAGTGCATGACGATGGCCGCCCGCGGGTTCGACTCCAGCTCACGCCCCTTGCGCGAGTGGTAGTTGGTGTAAAAACTGAGATACCCCGGGTCCGCTGCGATCTGCTTGCACAGCACGACGCGCGCCGAGGGTTGCCCCGCGGCATTTGTCGTCGCCAGCACCATGGCGTTCGGATTGGGTTGTGTGCCCCTGGCAGTGGCCTCGGCGAGCCAGGCTGCCGCCACGGCGAGCGGGTCCGCGGGGAGCGGCTCGGGCAGGTGCTCGTGGTGCCATTTCATGGCCCCGCATGTTACGCCATGGCGCTCACCGCCGGTTCAGGCCGCATTCAGCGAGCCGGCGTTACGCTGGCACCAGCTCGATTCATCAGGAGTCGCCATGAAACGACATATTGCAGCCGCCGCCCTCGTGCTGGCGGCGTTGGGCGCCGCCAGCCAGGTGCAGGCCGAGGGCTGGGACACAGGCCGTTCGCACGGGAACAGTGGCCGGCACGAGGAGCGATCCGATCAGCGGGGCTGGCAAGGGGAGCGGCGTGGCGGCGATTCCTGGCGCCGCTCATGGCACGAGCTGGGGAGCTACCAGCGGCGCGATGAAGGCCGGTATTGGCGCCCGCGCTACCGGCATGACGACCATTACTACGGTTCGGACTACGGCCACGACTACGACAACGGCGATATTTCGCTGCTGATCAGCCTGCCGCTGCACTACTAGCGTCCTCGCAGCGGTTTTCGGGCGGCGCGGATCAG
>JANXYA010000381.1 GCA_025350345.1 Gammaproteobacteria bacterium | reverse complement strand
GCTGCGCCGGCAGCTGCAGCAGATCACTCGGCACCGTCATTGCCCTTCAAGGGATTTGCGTGCTGCACCCTGCACTACGAAAAAGACTGGATCAGCGACGGCAACTACGCCGTCCTGCCGAGCATTCCCGCGGGCACTCCGATCACCGTATTGAGATACGGGCGGCATAAGGCTTATGCCGAGATCAACGGTCTTCCGATGCGACTCGGACATGATTATGGGCGTGAGCAGGAATCGCTGGATCAGTGGGTACACAAGATCGTGGTCGATGTCGATCCCACGGCAAAGATTTCCGGCTATGCGCCGGACGTTCAGGCTGCCATCCGTTAGGGTCGGGTAATGACGGGAATGACTCGCGAGCAGGCGGTGATCGCCGTCGGCTATCCGCTGACCAGTGAGACACCGACACTCGATTCGCCCATCTGGCGACACTGGGTCTCGAGCTTCGAGGAATACCAGCTACTGTGGGGATCGGACGGACTCATCAAAGAGATCTCCGCCGTGGATACCGTCAAGAACGCCATCGTTTACCAGCCTGCCCGATAGGCTCGACGGCTGTTTCGCGCAGGGCCGGGAACCCACTGGCAGAGGCGGCCCCGGCGCCCGGCGGAACCTTCGATCTAGAAGCTCGCGCGCGCGAACAGTTCCGGTCCCCGCGTATCCACGCGCAGCAGGCCGCTCGGATTGCTGTTGCTGACGTCCAGCTTCGTGTGCGTGTTCTCGTACCCCAGGCCGAAGGCGAGGTTCGGGCGCCAGCGAAACTGCAGGTCCGCATGGTAGTCGCCGAGCTTGCCCGTGACCGAATTCGCCGTGAAGTTGAAGTACTGGCCGCGCGCACTGAGGGCGAAGCGGCGGCTGATGCGCCAGGTCCCGTCGAGCGCCAGCGTGGCGAAGGGGCCCGAGCCGCTGAGGTCCTCGTGCACGCCGCGCGCCGCGACGCTGGCCTCGGCCTCGGCCTGCAGCAGGTGCAGCCCCAGGCCCGCGCCGAGTTCAAACTTGGTCCACCGCAGGAAAGAGTAAGTGTAGGTGAAATCGATCTGCTGCCAGTCGAAGCGCGACGCCACCAGGTCAGCCGGCGTGAAACTGCTGCCGCCGTAATTGATCGTCCGCGTCGGCGAGCTCACCGCGTCGCGGTTCAGTTCCCACATGTCCACGCGCAACCGGCTGCGCTCACGCAGGCGGAAGATGAACTCGGCGCGCACCTGGCGCGCGTGCGGACTGAGGTGAAAGTCATCTTCCGCCGAAAAAGGCGTGCCTGGCGTCTGGGTGGTGGTGTTGTCGATGCGCCCCTGCGTTTGCACCGTGCCCAGGAATGCGCTCGCACGAAAGGCGAAATAATCCGTGATCGGGCTCGCCGGCTCGGGTGTCGGCGCCTCCTGCGCTGCGCTGGCGGCACAGACGGCGGACAGTGCAACGAGAATGAGTAGCTGGCGCATGCAACGGATCCTGACGGCTGAAACCCGCTCCATCATCGGTCAGCGCCGCGTCCGCCGCCACAGTCGCCGCGCAGCGACGTCCATTTCTGTGATCCGCTACCGCTTCATCGCCTCGAAGAACTCGCTGTTGGTCTTGGTGTCCTTCATTTTGTCGAGCAGGAACTCGATCGCGGCCAGCTCATCCATCGGGTGCAGGAGCTTGCGCAGGATCCACATCTTGGCGAGTTCGGCCGGATCGGTGATGAGCTCTTCCTTGCGGGTGCCGGAACGGTTGATGTTGAACGCCGGGTAGACGCGCTTCTCGGCGATGCGCCGGTCGAGGTGGATCTCGCTGTTGCCCGTGCCCTTGAACTCCTCGTAGATCACATCGTCCATCTTCGAGCCGGTGTCGATCAGCGCCGTGGCGAGGATGGTGAGCGAACCGCCCTCCTCGATGTTGCGCGCCGCACCGAAGAAGCGCTTTGGGCGCTGCAGGGCGTTGGCATCGACGCCGCCGGTGAGCACCTTGCCGGAGCTGGGCACCACGGTGTTGTAGGCACGCGCCAGGCGCGTGATCGAATCGAGCAGGATCACCACGTCCTTCTTGTGCTCGACCAGGCGCTTGGCCTTCTCGATCACCATCTCGGCGACCTGCACGTGGCGCGCGGCCGGCTCATCGAAGGTCGAGGAAACAACCTCACCCTTCACGGTGCGCTGCATCTCGGTCACTTCCTCGGGCCGCTCATCGATGAGCAGCACGATCAGGTGGACTTCCGGATGGTTCCAGGTGATCGAGGTGGCGATATTCTGCAGCAGCATGGTCTTGCCGGCCTTCGGCGGGGAGACGATCAGGCCGCGCTGGCCCTTGCCGATCGGGGCCACCAGGTCGATGGTGCGCGCCGTCAGGTCCTCCGTGCTGCCGTTGCCGCGCTCGAGCTTGAGCCGCTTGGTCGGGTGGAAGGGAGTGAGATTCTCGAACAACACCTTGTTGCGCGAACTCTCGGGCGAATCGAAGTTGATCTCGCCCACCTTGAGCAGCGCAAAATAGCGCTCGCCGTCCTTGGGCGGGCGGATGAGCCCCGAGATCGAGTCGCCGGTGCGCAGGTTGAAGCGGCGGATCTGGCTCGGGCTGATGTAGATGTCGTCGGGCCCGGCAAGGTAGGAACCATCGGCGGAGCGCAGGAAGCCGAAGCCGTCCTGCAGGATCTCCAGCACGCCATCCCCGTAAATGTCCTCGCCGTTGCGCGCGTGCGCCTTGAGGATCGAGAAGATGATGTCCTGCTTGCGCGAGCGGGCCAGGCTCTCCAGGCCCATCGACTCCGCCTGCTTGACCAACTCGTGGATGGGCTTGGCCTTGAGCGTCGTCAGGTTCATCGAGTTGCGCGATTGCGCCAGCTCGGCCGGGCTGATCACCTCGGCATCATCTTCACCCAATGGCTCGAGGTCGGGCAGATGCTCGTCCATCCGGCCGCCGACGTTGCCGCGATTCGGGTCGCGATTGCCATCGCGCATGCCGCCGTGACGCGGGCCCTTGTTGGGGCGATTACGGCCCTGATTGCCTAAGTAGCCTCTCACAGGTGCAGGTCCAGGAATGCCGCGAGCTGCGATTTCGACAGCGAGCCGACTTTCTGCGCCTCGACCGTGCCGTTCTTGAACAGGATCAGCGTCGGGATGCCGCGTATGCCGAACTTGAGCGGTGTCTGCGGATTCTCGTCGATGTTGAGCTTGGCGATGCGCAGCCGGTCCTGGTACTCCACCGCGATCTCGCCGAGGATCGGTGCGATCGCCTTGCAGGGGCCGCACCATTCGGCCCAGAAATCGACCAGTACCGGTGTGTCGGCCTTGAGGATGTCCGCATCGAAGCGGGCATCCGAGGTATGAACAATATTTTCGTTACTCACGCGACCTAGGGCCTCCGTAAACGTGATCTAGGGACAGGAAATCGGGGTTGGGCGCCGGATGAGCGGTGCCGCAGGAATTGACAGTAATTGAGAATGGTTTGCTTGGTGATTTAAGCGTGACGCGCCAGACAGTAACGCGTGTTTGCCGCTCAGCGGTTACACTTGTGCTTCAGGATTGGTTTGGCAGGCGCGCAGAGGAGCCGCCATTGGTGATATTTGTAGCCTGTTCCGCGTCCCATTGCAAGTACCCCCGCCTCGCCGGCCCAATTTTCGCGCCGCCGCGACCACTCAAAGGCAGACCGTAAGCATTCATGAGCGAAGAGCATTTAAGCAACCTGGCATTCACTTCCCTGCCACTGCATCCCTCAGTCATGCAGGGCATCCTTGACGCAGGTTTCACCTGGTGCACTCCGATCCAGGCGCAGACCCTGCCCGCGGCGCTCACCGGCCGGGATATTGCCGGCCAGGCGCAGACCGGCACCGGCAAGACCGCGGCCTTCCTGGTGGCGCTCTACCAGTCCCTGCTGGAGAAGCCCGCCGCTGCGGGGCGTGCCATCACTTCCGTGCGGGCCCTGGTCGTGGCACCGACGCGTGAGCTCGCGGTGCAGATCCACAAGGATGCGCTGGGCATCGGGCGCCACACCGGTGTGTCGATCGGGGTGGTCTATGGCGGCGTCGACTACGACAAGCAGCGCCGCCAGCTCGCCGATGGCGTCGAGATACTGATCGGCACGCCCGGACGCATCATCGATTACCTGAAGCAGGGCATCTATGACCTGCGGCACGCCCAGGTACTGGTGCTCGATGAGGCCGACCGGATGTTCGATCTGGGTTTCATTGCCGATATCCGCTACATCATGCGCCGGCTCCCGCCGCCCGATCGCCGCCAGTCGATGCTGTTCTCGGCCACGCTCTCGCAGCGCGTGCTCGAGCTCGCCTATGAGCACATGAACAATCCGGAGCTGGTGCGCATCGAGCCCGACAAGGTGACGATCGATCGCGTCCGCCAATCCATTTATTTTCCCTCGATGCCCGAGAAGATCCCGCTGCTGGTGAGCCTGCTGCGCCAGTTCGAGGCGCATCGCACCATGGTGTTCGTCAACACCAAGCGCATGGCCGAGCGGCTCGAGGCGTGGCTGCGCGCCAATGGTTTCCACGCCCAGGCGATCTCGGGCGACGTGCCGCAGGTCAAGCGCCTGCGCTTCCTGCGCCAATTCCACGAGGGCGAACTGGCGGTGCTCATCGCCACCGACGTCGCCTCGCGCGGCCTGCATATTCCAGACGTCAGCCACGTGTTCAACTTCGACCTGCCGCAGGACGCCGCGGACTACGTGCACCGCATCGGCCGCACCGCGCGCGCCGGCGCTGCCGGCGATGCCATCAGCTTCGGCTGCGAGGAGTACGCGATCTCGCTGCCCGAGATCGAGGCTTTCATCGGCCACAAGATCCCCGTCGAGCATTACGACCATGATTCGCTGCCGAAACTGCACGCCGCGCCGCATGTGCCGCGCGACCCGGACGCGCCCATGCGCCGGCGCAGCAGCGGCGGCGGCGGCGGCCGACCAGGCGGTGGCGGACGCCGACCACCAAGGCGGCGCTAAAGGCACGGCGTGCAGGGGAAACCAGAGGGG
>JANXYA010000375.1 GCA_025350345.1 Gammaproteobacteria bacterium | reverse complement strand
CCTGCTTGCGCCCGATGCGCACGATGACGCCGTTGTCCAGCTGCAATTCCCAGGCGCCGCGCGCATCGAGCCGCAGGGCGATGAGGCGCAGGCCCGCCTCCACCACCCGGCCCTGCAGCGCGAGAAAGCGCTGCACGACTTCCGCGGCGCTCCCGGTAGGCCCGCTGAGCTGCGGCAGCTCGGGCGGCACGAAGTGCGCACTGTTGGCGAAGCGATCGCCCCGCGCATTGACGAGGTCGGCCTCGTTCCAGCGCGCGACGGCCTGCTGCTCCGTGACCTGCACCACGAGGCTCCGCGGCCAGCTGCGCTGCACGGTGGCGCTCTCGACCCACGGCAGGAGACGCAGCGAGCGGCGCACGTCATCGAGCCGCACGCTCAATAAGCCAGCGCCGTGGAGCTGCTCGCGCACGGCCCGCTCCACATCGAGGGCGGTGAGGTGCTGGAACTGCCCCTCGACCTGGATATGCTCGATCGGCTGGTTGCCCAGCAGCAGGAGCGGCGCGCCGGCGGCCAGCATCGCCAGCGTGCCGGCGCCGATGAGCGCGAGCCGCCGCCACGGGAGCGCGGGCAGCTGCCAGCGAGCGGCGGGGGCGCCGCGGCGCCGGTGGTTGCGGCGACGATTCAGCATGGCGTGCGCACCAGGCTGGTCTCCAGCACGCGCCAGGACAGCTCGTCGAAGTCGATCCCGGCGGTGCGCGCCGCCATCGGCACCAGGCTGTGATCGGTCATGCCCGGCACGGTGTTGATCTCGAGCAGCAGCGGCTGGCCGCCCTGGTCCATCATGAAATCGGCGCGCCCCCAGCCCTCGGCCCCGCAGGTCTCGAAGGCCGTGAGCGCCAGCTCGCGCAGCTCCTCCTCCGCGAGCGGCGCCAGTCCGGCAGGGCAGAAGTAGCGCGTGTCATTGCGGAAGTACTTCGCCTCGTAGTCGTAGAACGTCCGCGGCGTCTCGATGCGGATCGAGGGCAGGGCCGCGCCCTGCAGGATCGCCACCGTGTACTCGCCCCCGGTAATCCACGGCTCGGCGAAAGCCACAGGTTCGAGCTGCGTGGCGGCGCGCCAGGCGGCGGGCAGCTCGCCGGCCTGCTCCACGCGCGTCATCCCGACACTCGACCCCTGCGAGGCGGGCTTGATGATCATCGGCAGCCCCAGGCGCGCGAGCGCGAGCTCCAGATCCGCGCTTTCCCGCAGGACCACGAAGTCCGGCGTCGGCACGGCGCTCGCGCCGACCAGCCGCTTGGTGCGCAGCTTATCCATGCCGATCGCCGAGCCGGTCACGCCGCTCCCGGTGTAGGGAACGCCCAGGAATTCCAGTGCGCCCTGCACCGTGCCATCCTCGCCCCCCGGACCATGCAGGGCGATCCAGCAGCGCGCAAAACCGCCGTTGCGCAACTCGGCCAGTTCGCGCTCGGCCGGATCGAAGCCGTGGGCATCGACCCCGCGGCGCCTGAGGGCCGCGAGCACCGCCGCACCGGTCAGGAGCGAGATCTCCCGCTCCGCCGAGCTGCCGCCCAGGAGCACCGCCACCCGGCCAAACTCGGCCGCGGCGCTCACGCGCCGGAAGGTTGCGGCGCTGTATTTCAGTCTCATCGGAGTGCCTCTCCCACGATGCGCACTTCCGGCACCAGGCTCACCCCGTGCACGCGTTGCACGGTCTCGCGCACCTGGTTGATCAGCTCCTCGATGTCCGCCGCAGTGGCGTGGCCCTCGTTGAGGATGAAATTGGCGTGCTTCTCCGCGACCACCGCGCCGCCGATGCGCGCCCCCTTCAGGCCCGCGGCCTCGATGAGGCGCGCGGCGTGATCGCCGGGCGGATTGGTGAACACCGAACCGCAGCTCCACTCACCGAGCGGCTGCGTCTGCTTGCGGCGCTGCGCGAGCTCGCGCACCGCGCCGGCGGCGGCGGCATCGCGCTGCGTGAACTCCAGTTCCGCGGCCAGGAACCACTCATCGTTGGCGGGCGCGCCCACGTGGCGGTAGCCCACCTGGTATTCCTGCGCGGCGCGGGTGCGATGGCTCCCGTCGCGCGCCATCACCTCGACGCTCACCACCTGGTGCCAGGTCTCCCCGCCGAAGGCGCCGGCGTTCATGGCGAGCGCGCCGCCCAGCGTGCCGGGAATCCCGGCGAAGAACTCGGCTCGGCCCAGGCCCCAGTTGGCGCACTGGCGCGTCAGGCGCGCACAGGGCACGCCCGACTCGCAGTACACGCGCAGCTGCGCGCGCCGCTCCAGGCGCGTGAAGGCGCCGTGCGTGCACACGACCGCGCCGCGGATGCCGCCGTCGCGCACCAGCAGGTTGCTCCCCAGGCCCACCCACAGGAGCGGGGTCGCATCCGGGAGCGTGCGCAGGAAGGCGCTGAGCTCCTCGCGGTCGCGCGGCGTGTAGAAGAGGTCGGCGGGGCCACCGACCCGCCAGGAGGTATGCCTGGACATCGGCTCGTCGCGCCGCACGCGCAACTGGAATTCCGGGGCGAGCTCGACGCTCATGAGCGACGCTCCGCGATGCGCGGCGAGGCAAGCTTCGCGGGCAGCTGGTGCGCGATGGCACCGATGTGGCCGGCGCCCATGGTGACGAGCACATCGCCGTCCCGCAGCAGGTCGCGCAGGGCATTGGCGATGTTCTCGACGCGGGCGACGAACACCGGCTCGAGCTTGCCGCGGCTGCGGATCGCCCGGCAGATCGCCCGGCCGTCCGCGCCCTTGATCGGCGCCTCGCCGGCGGCGTACACCTCGGTGACCAGCAGCACGTCGAATCCCGACAGCACCGTGGCGAAATCGTCCAGCAGGTCCCGCGTACGGGTGTAGCGATGCGGCTGGAACGCGAGCACCAGGCGCCGTCCCGGCCAGGCCTGGCGCAGGCCATCGAGCGTCGCGGCGATCTCGGTCGGGTGATGCCCGTAGTCATCGACGATGGTGATGCTGCCGGCGCGCGTCTTCACTTCGGCGATGAGCTGCATGCGCCGCTCGATCCCCTGGAAGAGCGAGAGCGCGCGCGCGATCGCCTCGTCGCTGATCTCCAGCTCGGTCGCGACGGCGATCGCCGCCAGGGCATTGCGCACGTTGTGGAGCCCGGCCATGTTGAGCGTTACCGGCAGCACACCGCTCCGCCCCCGGCGCACGACATCGAAGGCCGTGCGCGCGAGCTCGCGCCGGATGTTGATCGCGCGCACATCCGCGTCGGCGTGCAATCCGTAGGTGACGATCGGGCGCCCCACGCGCGGCATGATCCCCTGCACCTGCTCATCGTCCTGGCAGAGCACCGCGAGGCCATGGAACGGCAGGTTGTGCAGGAAGCTCACGAAACTGTCGCACAGGCGCGCGAAATCCCCGCCGTGCGTGCCCAGATGATCGTTGTCGATGTTGGTGACGATCGCGATCATCGGCTGCAGGTGCAGGAAGGAGGCGTCGCTCTCGTCCGCCTCGGCGACGAGGTAGCGCCCGGCGCCGAGCCGGGCGTTGCTGCCCGCGCTCTTCAGCCGTCCCCCGATCACGAAGGTCGGATCCTCCCCGCCCTCTGCAAGGACGCTGGCGACCAGGCTCGTCGTGGTCGTCTTGCCGTGCGTGCCGGCCACGGCGATCGACTGGCGAAAGCGCATCAGCTCGCCCAGCATCTCGGCGCGCGGCACGACCGGCACGCGGCGCGCCAGCGCCGCCTGCACCTCCGGATTGTCGTGAGGCACCGCCGTGGAGGTCACCACCACGTCGGCCCCGTCGGCATTGGCGGCGTGGTGCCCGAGCGTGATGTGCGCGCCGAGCTGCGCGAGTCGCTTGGTCACCGCATTGGCCTTCAGGTCCGAGCCCTGCACCTTGTAGCCCAGGTTCAGCAGCACCTCGGCGATGCCGCTCATGCCGCTGCCGCCGATGCCGACGAAATGGATGGTGTTGATGCGGCGCATGCGCTGGTTCATGCCCCCGCTCCCGCGATCTGCGCGCAGGCATCGGCCAGCTCGGCGGTGGCCGTGGTGCGCGCCAGGAGCCGGGCGCGCTCGGCCATGGCGATGAGCCGGCCGCGGCCGGCGCACAGCTTCAGCAGTTCGGCGGCCAGTCGCTCGGCCGTCAGTTCGCGATCGCTGATCAGGAGCGCGGCGCCTTCGCTGACCAGGAAGCGCGCGTTGTGCGTCTGGTGATCGTCCACCGCGATCGGCAGGGGCACGAGGATCGCGCCGACCCCCGCGGCGGCCAGCTCGGAGACGGTGAGCGCACCGGCGCGGCAGATCACCAGGTCGGCCCAGCCGTAGCTCTCCGCCATGTCCTCGATGTAGGGCGTGACGCGGGCCGCCACGCCCGCCTCGCGATAGGCGCGGCGCGTGTTCTCGAGCCAGCGCTCCCCCGACTGGTGGCGCACGTCGATCTCGATGCGCCCGGCGAGCCGCGCCAGCGCGTGCGGCAGGACCGCGTTGAGGCGCGCCGCCCCCAGGCTCCCGCCGAACACCAGCATGCGTATCGCACCGGCGCGCTGCGCGAAGCGCTGCGCCGGCGGCGGGAGCGAGCTGATCTCGCTGCGCACCGGATTGCCGATCACGCGCGTGACCACCCCGTTGCCGAAGGCGTCGGGGAAGGCGGCGAACACTTCGAGCGCCAGCCGGGCGAGGCACCGGTTGGTGAAGCCGGCGATCGCGTTCTGCTCGTGGAT
>JANXYA010000331.1 GCA_025350345.1 Gammaproteobacteria bacterium | reverse complement strand
GGCCACGGTGCGGCGGGCAATTCAGGTGCCCTGGTAGGCGAGCGCGAAGGGGGTGTCTACTCCGCCCACCATGCCATGCATCAGAAACAGCAGCGCTCGGGGGCTGGCGGTCGTGTTGACGTTGGCCAGACCCTGGATGGACACGCCATTCAGGTACGAATAGATGTTTTTGCAGTTGCTGAAGGTGATCTCGGCCGCGTACACGGCATAGGTGCTGTCGATCAACGTCACCGTGCCGCTCGCCATGCATTGGGTCGTGAGCGGGTCGGTATAAGTGAGGACCCCGGCGGTGGTGATGGTCAGCACGTCCGTGCCCGGCGAGGCGGTGTTCGTGTAGTTGCCCGAGATCGTCGCCAGCGAGGAGGGCTGCTCGTAGCTTACGTCGTAGGTCAGCGCCAATTGACCGGTAATCGTGTTCCCCAGCGAGGTCTTGAAGGTAAGCGTCGCGCTGATCGAGCTGCGTTGCTGGATCGTGCCCCTGGCGGTGCCCGTGCCATGAAACGAGCCATCGCTGAAGGGGTCGGCCTGGTTGAGCACCGCACCGCTGACACTGGCGGAGAGCACATCGCCGCTGCTGCTGATCGTGCCCCAGTACTGTGCCTTGAAGCTGCTGGCCGGGTCGGACTCGAGCAGCTCCAGCTGACCGGTTTCGGAGCTCATCGCCTGGACCGTGTAGGCGACGCCGCTGACGGTCAGCGTGCCCGTCCACAACCCGCCCACGAGGGCGCCTGTCGTGGAGGAACCACTCTTGCTGCCCCCGCAGGCGGCGAGCAGCAGCAACGCGCCGATCAGGATGCCTCGGTGAGCCGGCCGGTCCATTTTCGATAGTCCTCTCGTCGGGGGATTCGAGTGCCCAGTGGGCGTGAAAGATATACGCCGATGGCCCGCGGGCGGCAACCGGGGGATTGACGGTAAGCAAGAACCCCGCGCCCCTGCACTCACAGGGACTTGATCGGCGGCCCACACAATCAGACCGGCCCGGTCTGCCGGCCTTCAGCCGAGGGTGCCCGGCGGGCCGCCGGGGCACGGGTAAGACAAATGTAAGTTGTATGGCGAGGCGAAGGCTGCAATCCTTTCGCCATGCGAAGCGCGATGGCCTGGATGATCGGTGTGTGCCTGCTGAGCGCATGCGGTGGCGGGGGCGGCGGTTCCACGACCCCGCCGCCGGTGGGGTGGCAGATGGGCGTCTTCCAGCCCTCGGCAACCTACGTGGCGTTGTGCCTCTCGCCGCGCACCGGCATCGACCCGGGCACCAGCAAGGCCTATCCCGATCAGCCCGGCACGCTCCTGGACGAGAACAACTGGCTGCGATCCTGGACCAACGAGCTGTACCTCTGGTACAGCGAGGTCGTGGATCAGGATCCGTCCCTGTTCGCCTCCACGGACGCCTATTTCAAGGTGCTGAAGACGAACGCGGTCACGGCCTCCGGCGCCGCAAAGGACAAGTTTCATTTCACCTACCCAACGGCTACGTGGGAGGCCCTGTCCTCCAGTGGAGTACAGGCCGGGTATGGCGTGCAATGGGCGGTGGTAGCCGCTGCGCCCCCGCGCCAGATCCTGGCGGCCTACACCGAACCGGGCTCGAAGGCCGCGAGCGCGCCGGCCAGCCTGGTGCGGGGCGCGGAAGTGCTGTCCGTGGACGGTGTGGATGCCGTCAACGACGGCACCCAGGCGGGCGTCGATACCTTGAACGCGGGCCTGTTTCCGGCGGGGCCGAACGAGATGCATACGTTCGTGATCCAGGATCCGGGCCCGGGCGGCGCGCAGCGCACCGTGATGCTGACCTCGGCCAACATCATGACTACTCCGGTGCAGAATGCGGGCACCGTCGCCGGCAACAGCAGCGTCGGCTACATGCTCTTCAACGATCACCTGGCGACCGCCGAAGGCGAGTTGGTGACGGCGTTCACGGCCCTGCAGAACGCAGGGGTCACTGACCTGGTGCTCGACATCCGCTACAACGGTGGTGGCTATCTCGACATTGCCAGCGAGGTGGCCTACATGATTGCGGGCCCGGGTCCGACCGCGGGCCAGACCTTCGAGCTCACTCAGTTCAACAGCAAGTACCCGAGCACGGATCCGGTGACGGGAATGGCGATCACACCCGTTCCGTTCCATTCCACCACACAGGGATTTTCCACGACCATGGGCATCGCGCTGCCCACGCTGAATCTGCCGCGTGTGTTCGTGCTGACCGGCCCGGACACCTGTTCGGCCAGCGAGGCGATCATGAACAGCCTACGCGGCGTAAACGTGCAGGTGATCCAGATCGGTTCCACCACCTGCGGCAAGCCCTACGGCTTCTATCCGCAGGACAATTGCGGCACCACCTATTTCTCGATCGAATTCCGCGGCGTCAATGCCGCGAACTTCGGCGACTATACCGACGGCTTCTCGCCGCAGAACGCACCTGCTCCGGCCGGAGTCAGCGTTCCGGGATGTTCCGTCGCCGATGATTTCACGCACGCGCTGGGTGATCCGGCCGAAGCGCGCCTCGCCGCGGCCCTCACTTACCGTGGCGGCGGCGCATGCCCAGTGGCCAGCGGACTGAAAAAGTCCCTGCGAACACGGCAGATCTCAGCCGTGGACGGGCGCCTGCCCGACTCGCCGCTGCGCAGTCTGCGCTTGCTGCGGCACTGATCTTCTGCATGGAAGAGTTCATGCCGCCACTGGCTCCCGCCGCGCCCGTGGCGGTGGAGCGCGCCTGCGCCAACTGCGGGACCATCACGGCCGGCACTTTCTGCCGCCACTGCGGACAGCGGCTCGACACACAGCTGCACTCGCTGGGGCATTTTCTCCGCGAAGCCACCGAGGTGATGACGCACGCCGACGCGCGCGTCTGGCGCACCCTGCTGCCACTGCTGACGCGCCCGGGATTCCTCACCCGCGAATATTTCGCCGGGCACCGCGCCCGCTATCTGCAGCCCTTCCGGCTGTACGTGATCCTGAGCGTGGTGTTCTTTCTCATGAGTGCCCTGCTGGGCAGTCACCACGAAGTCGCTGCTCTGAAGGTTGGCGCGGACAACGCGCAAGCCTGCACCAACCTGCACACGGATCTGCCCGGAGCCCGCTGGCTCCAGCCCCGCTTCGTCATCACCTGCAAGCGAATCTACGCCGATGGCGGTCGCGCCTTCAGCCAGAGCGTCGTCCATAACATGGGTCGGGGCATGTTCGTGTTCCTGCCGCTGCTGGCGGGCCTGATGAAACTGCTCTATTGGCGCCCGCGCCGCTATTACCTCGAGCATCTGCTGCTGCTGATCCACAATCACGCCTTCGTGTTTCTGCTGCTGTCGATCTTCATGCTGGCGACCCACTGGGCAGACTCGCTGGCCTGGAGCACCTTCTTCAATATGGTGCTGATCGGGTACCTCGGCCGCTATCTGTTCCGGTCGATGAAGACCATGTATGGCCAGGCAGGTGGGCTGACGTTCCTGAAGTTCAGCGTGCTGGGTTTCGCCTATCTGATCTGCGGCCTGATCATG
>JANXYA010000280.1 GCA_025350345.1 Gammaproteobacteria bacterium | reverse complement strand
TGCAGCATGCTCGACATCTTGTACCAGGTCTCGAACATCTCCCGGCCGTAGACACCTTTCAGGACGAGGCCCTTGAAAATGACTTCGTCCCAGCGGATGCCGGTGTCCTGGGGCATCAGTCCGAGCAGCGCGATGCTGCCGCCGTGGTGCATGGTGCGCAGCATCTCGCGGAACGCCGAGGGCACGCCCGACATCTCCAGCCCCACATCGAACCCCTCCTCCATCTGCAGACTCTTCATCGCCTCATCGAGTTTCTCGGTGCGCACGTCCAGGGCGCGCGAGGCACCCATGCTGCGCGCGAGTTCCAGGCGATAGGGATTGACGTCCGTGATCACGACGTGCCGGCTGCCGACGAAGCGGGCGATGGCCACGGCCATGATGCCGATCGGGCCCGCGCCGGTGATGAGCACGTCCTCACCGACCAGGTTGAAGGACAGCGCCGTGTGCGTGGCATTGCCGAAGGGATCGAGGATCGAGGCGATCTCGTCGGTGATGGCCGCCGGCAACTTGAAGACATTCGAAGCTGGCAGAGACATGTACTCGGCGAAGCAGCCCGGGCGATTCACGCCCACCCCCACCGTGTTGCGGCACAGATGCCGGCGGCCCGCGCGGCAGTTGCGGCAATGCCCGCAGGTGATGTGGCCTTCACCTGACACGCGATCACCGATCGCCAGCCCGCGTACCTCGCTGCCGAGCGCGACGATTTCACCGGCGTACTCATGGCCCACGGCCATGGGTACCTTGATGGTGCGCCGTGCCCAGTCATCCCAATGCCAGATGTGCATGTCGGTGCCGCAGATGGCCGTCTTTTTCATCCGGATCATGACGTCATTGGGTCCGTAGCTGGGCTCCGGGATCTCCTCCATCCAGATCCCCTTCTCGGCCTTGGCCTTGACCAGCGCTCTCATGGGCTCTCCTTAACTGATGAGTCCGAACTCGCGCCCGGCCGTGACGAAAGCCTGGACCGAGCGCTCCAGCTGGGCGGGCGTGTGCGCCGCACTCATCTGCGTGCGGATGCGCGCCTGGCCCCGCGGCACCACCGGAAACGAGAATCCAATGACGTAGACGCCGAGCTCGAGCAGGCGGCTTGCCATGCGCGCGGCCAACGTGGCGTCTCCGAGCATCACCGGGATGATCGGATGCTCGCCGGGCGTCAGCGTGAAGCCCGCCGCGCCCAGTCCGGCACGGAACTGCTGCGAGTTGCTCTCGAGCTGGGCGCGGAGCGCTGCTCCGTTGGCGATCAATTCCAGCACGCGCAAGGTCGTCGCGGCGATGACGGGCGGGACAGAGTTGGAAAACAGGTAGGGACGCGAGCGCTGGCGGAGCCACTCGATCATCGCCCGCCGGCCCGACACGTAGCCGCCGGCGGCACCGCCGAGCGCCTTGCCCAGCGTGCCCGTCAGCAGATCCACGCGCTCCGCCACCCCGGCGCGTTCGGGCGTGCCGCGCCCCTGCTTGCCGATGAAACCCGTGGCGTGCGAATCATCGACCACCACCAGCGCGTCGTGACGCTCCGCGAGCTCGCAGATACCCTCGAGCGGGGCGAAGGTTCCGTCCATGGAAAACACGCCGTCCGTGACGATCATGCGCGTCCGTGCGCCCGCGGCCTCACGCAGGCGTGCTTCAAGTTCCCCCAGGTCGCGGTTGGCGTAGCGAAATTTCTGCGCCTTGCACAGGCGGATGCCGTCAATGATGGAGGCGTGATTGAGCGCATCGGAAATCACCGCGTCCGCCTCGCCCAGCAGGGTCTCAAAGAGCCCGCCGTTGGCGTCGAAGCAGGAGGAGTACAGCAGGGTGTCCTCGGTGCCCAGAAAGGCGGACAGCCGCGCCTCGAGCTCACGGTGCACTTCCTGCGTGCCGCAAATGAAGCGTACCGAGGCCATCCCATAGCCGTAGCGGTCGAGCGCCCGATGCGCCGCCTGGATCACAGAGGGGTGATTGGCCAGCCCCAGGTAATTGTTGGCACAAAGGTTGATGACTTCGGCGCCCTCACCCACCAGGACCACGGCGCTTTGAGGCGAGCGCAGCTGCCGCTCCACCTTGTACAGGCCCTGCTCCCGAAGCTCATCGAGGGCCGTTGCCGCCGAGCTGTAGAACGCTGCCGCCTTCAATTTTCCCCCTCGGAAAGATGCCCAATTGCAAGTGTCAGTTTTGGCCGCCCACAGTCTACTGGACACCCGCTCCTTATCAAGAAAAGCCGTATCATCGCCGTGCTGCTCCGAATTTACGGATACCACCCAGCATGAAGGAACATTCGGAATCCGCCCTGGCAAAGGTTCCGGCGCTGACCCTGTCGTTCTGGATCATCAAGATCGCAGCCACCACGCTGGGGGAGACGGGTGGGGATGCCGTCTCGATGTCCATGAACCTGGGCTACCTGGTGAGCACGGGGATTTTTGCGGCGATCTTCCTGCTTGCTGTCGGCGCGCAGATCCGGGCCCGGCGATATCACCCGTATGTGTACTGGACAACCATCATCGCGACCACCACGGTCGGGACGACGCTCGCCGACTATGCTGATCGCTCGCTGGGCATCGGTTATGCGGGCGGCAGCACGCTGCTGCTGGTCCTGCTGCTGGCCAGCCTGGCGATCTGGTATCGAACGATGGGCTCGATCGCCGTTGCCACCGTCAACGCACCCCGGGAAGAAATGTTCTACTGGGTCACCATCATGTTCTCGCAGACGCTGGGCACCGCGCTGGGGGACTGGACCGCAGATACCGCCGGCCTGGGCTACGACGGTGGCGCGCTGATATTCGGTGGCCTGCTCGCTCTCGTGGCTGCCGCTTACTTCTGGACCCGCATTTCCAGAACCTCACTGTTCTGGGTCGCGTTCATTCTCACGCGGCCGCTCGGCGCCGTACTCGGTGATTTTCTCGACAAGCCGCTCAGCGACGGCGGCCTTGCCCTGAGCCGGATTACGGCATCCGCCGTATTGCTCGCCTTCATCATTGGCTGCATCGCCTTCGTCCAGCGGCGTGCGCGCCAGAAATCCTAACGAGACTTCAGATAAGGATATTCCCGTATCACATTGATAATTCATGATTTTCTCTCGGGAGCGTCTAGGGCCTGCGCCTGAAGTCAAACAACCCGGTCAGATCACCGATCGCCGGCCGGTTCGCGGGAACATAGGGATCGCGCTTGTCGTGCACCGGGTTGGGCAGGTTATCGCGGCTGCGTGCCGACAGCCGTGGCAGGCCCCAGTTGTACTCGATGAACTT
>JANXYA010000149.1 GCA_025350345.1 Gammaproteobacteria bacterium | reverse complement strand
CGCGGTGGCAGCAAATTCTTCAACGATCTGCAGCTCCACCTGCACCACCGGCACGACGATCAGCTGCGCGATGCGCTCGCCGGGCTGGACCGTGTAGGGCGTCGCGCCCCGGTTCCAGCAGGACACCATGAGCGGCCCCTGGTAATCGGAATCGATCAGGCCGACCAGATTGCCGAGCACCAGCCCATGTTTGTGGCCGAGACCCGAGCGCGGCAGGATCACGGCCGCGAGGCCCGGATCCTCGACGTAGATCGACAGCCCGGTGGCAATCAACTCGGCGCGGCCCGGCTCGAGCAGCAACGGTCCGTCAACGCAGGCGCGCAGGTCGAGACCAGCTGAACCCCCGGTGGCATAGGCGGGCAGCGGGAAGTCATTACCGATGCGCGCATCGAGGATCCGCACCTGCAGCGCACGGCGATTGTGGATAGCCAAGGGGCGCTGCGCCTGGGTTCAGCTCTTGGCGGGACAATGCGCGGCGATCAGCGCGACCAGCGCCGCGGCCAGTTCAGCCTTGGGTGCGCGCGCAAGCTCGGCGCGCCCGCCACCGCGCCACAGCACCAGCAGCGCGTTGTCCTCGCAATCGAAGGCCTTGCCGGTGCCGACCTCATTGGCGGCGATCATGTCGAGGTTCTTGCGCTCCAGCTTGTCGCGCGCATGCTGCTCGACTGCGTCGGTCTCGGCGGCAAACCCGACGATGAACGGCCGGTTGGCGCCAGCCGCGACCGTGGCCAGGATATCCGTGGTGCGCGTCAACTCGAGCGTGAGCTGTTCGGTCTTCTTCTTGATCTTGCGGTCGGCCACGCTCACGGGCCGGTAGTCGGCGACCGCCGCCGTGGCCACCAATACCGCGCACCCCGGCAGTTCCCGCTGCACCACCGCGAGCATCTGCGCGGCGCTCTCCACGCCCACGCAGCGCACGCCGGCAGGGACCGGCAGCGCGACCGGACCGCTGATCAGCACGACCTCGGCCCCAGCGGCGCGCAGCGCCTGCGCCACCGCATAACCCATCTTGCCCGAGCTGCGGTTGCTGACGAAGCGCACCGGATCGATGGGCTCGCGCGTTGGGCCGGCAGTGACCAGCACGCGTCGGCCGCTGAAGGGCCCGACGCCGCCCAGGAGCGAGTCGGCCAGTTCGGCAATTTCGGCAGCCTCGAGCATGCGCCCCGGCCCCTGCTCGCCGCAGGCCTGATCGCCGACGGCGGGACCGAGCAGGCGCACGCCGCGCTGCACCAGCGTGGCGACATTGGCCTGCGTGGCCGCATTGGCCCACATCTGGTGATTCATGGCCGGCGCTGCCACCACCGGTGCGGCGGTCGCCAAGCACAGCGTGCACAGCAGATCATCGGCGCGGCCGACGGCCAGGCGCGCGAGGAAGTCCGCGCTGGCCGGGGCGATCAGCACGAGATCGGCCCAGCGCGCGAGCTCGATGTGCCCCATGGCTGCTTCGGCGGCCGGATCCCACAGGCTGTCGCGGACCGGCCGGCCCGACAGCGCCTGGAAGGTCGTGGCGCCGACGAACTCGCGCGCCGCCGCGGTCAAGACCACCTGCACCTCGGCCCCGCGATCGCCCAGGCGGCGCACCAGCTCGGCGCTCTTGTAGGCGGCAATACCACCGGTGACGCCGAGCAGGACGTGTTTGCCACGCATGCGGGCATTATCGGCCAGGCACTGCGTTTCATGCCATGCCCAGCCGATATGTCGATCGCACGCCCGGGCCATGTCGATCGAGAATGAGCCGTATTCAGTCCTCGGGGAGCCGGGCGTGACCCAGTTCACATGAACCTGCAGCAATGGCCGGCGCGCGAACGTCCCCGGGAGAGACTGCTCAATTCAGGGGTCCAGCAGCTCTCCGATGCGGAACTGCTCGCGCTCCTGCTGGGCAGCTCCGGTCTCCAGGGGAGCAACATCGTCGATCTGGCGCGCGGCCTGCTCGCCACGCACCGCTCGCTCCGTGAGCTGCTGAGCGCCGATCGCGCAACACTCCTGGCCACCCGCGGGCTTGGGCCCGCCGGCTACTGCCGGCTGCAGGCGGCCCTCGAGTTGGCGCGCCGCCACTACGCCGAGGCCCTGCGCGCCGGCCCGCTGCTCGATTCACCGGCCGCCACCCACCGCTTCCTGGTGGCCCGGCTGCGCGATCAGCCGCATGAGCTGTTCTGCTGCCTGCACCTAGATAATCGGCACCGGCTGATCGCCTTCGATGAGTTGTTCCGGGGCACGATCGACGGGGCAACGGTGCACCCGCGGGAGGTGGTCAAGCAGGCGCTCGGCCGCAATGCCGCAGCCGTGATCTTCGCGCACAACCACCCTTCCGGCATCGCCGAACCGAGCCAAGCCGACGAGTTCATCACCCGGCGCCTGCGCGAGGCCCTGGCCCTGGTGGACATCAGGGTGCTCGACCATTGCATCGTCGGCGATAATGGCTGCCTGAGTTTTTCGGAGCGTGGGTTGCTCTAGGCCCTGAGTTGCCCTGAAGGCGCGAGGCTGGTATAAAGCCCGCCCTTCGCCCGCTGCTTGCGAGCGCAGGCTGAATCTCAAGAGATTGATTTTAAAGGATTAGTGCTATGGCCCGCGTCTGCCAGGTTACGGGAAAGCGCCCGATCACGGGCAACAACGTCTCGCACGCCAACAATCGCACGGGGCGCCGGTTCCTGCCCAACCTGCACCACCAGCGCTTCTGGCTGGAGACGGAGAAGCGCTGGATAAGTCTGCGCATCTCCGGCAATGGCATGCGCACCATCGACAAGCTCGGGATCGATGCGGTGGTCGCCGAACTTCGCAGCCGCGGCGAGCGTATCTAGGGCGGCGCCCGCAACCGGAGTCCGGACCATCATGCGCGAAAAAGTCAAGCTCCTGTCCTCAGCTGGCACCGGCCATTTCTACGTGGCGATGAAGAACAAGCGCCTGCACCCCGAGAAGATGGAAGTGCGCAAGTACGATCCGGTGGTGCGCAAGCACGTCGGCTACAAGGAAACGAAG
>JANXYA010000066.1 GCA_025350345.1 Gammaproteobacteria bacterium | reverse complement strand
TCGTGATAGGAGCCACCACGGCGCTATTCATGGGCTTCCTCGGCATCGTCAACAACGACATCAAGCGGGTCGTCGCCTACTCGACCCTCTCCCAGCTCGGCTACATGACGGTAGCGCTCGGCGTGTCGGCCTACAGCATCGCGATCTTCCACTTGATGACGCACGCCTTCTTCAAGGCGCTGCTGTTCCTGGCCGCTGGCGCGGTCATCATCGCCATGCACCACGAGCAGGACATGCGCAAGATGGGGGGGCTCCGCCAGCGCATGCCCGTGACCTACTGGACCAGCCTGATCGGCGCGCTGGCGCTCATCGGCACGCCGTTCTTTTCCGGCTTCTATTCCAAGGATGCGCTGATCGAGGCCGTGCACGCCTCGCACCGCGCCGGCGCCGGCTACGCCTATTTCTGCGTGACGGTGGGCGTGTTCGTCACGGCGTTCTACACCTTCCGCATGATCTTCATGACCTTCCATGGCTCCTCGCGCCTGGATCATCACGCGGAGGAGCATTTCCACGACGTGGGATGGGACATGAAGGGGCCGCTCATCGCGCTGGCGATTCCGTCGCTGTTGATTGGGTTCTTTACAATCGAGCCGGTCTTGTTCGGGGGCTACTTCGGCGGCGCGATCAAGGTGCTCGCGGCCAACGACGTGGTGGGCGAGATCGGCCGTGAGTTTCACGGCGCCACGGCCTTCGCGTTTCATTCCGTGCTGAGCCTGCCACTGTGGCTGGCCGTCGCGGGCGTTGCCAGCGCCTGGCATTTTGTCATTCGTCGCCCGGACCAGGCTGACGCCATCCAGCAGCGCCTGGGCTGGCTGTACCGCTTGCTCGTCAACAAGTACTACTTCGATTGGTTCAACGAGAACGTGCTCGCGCGCGCCGGCAGGGGCTTGGGGCTGGCGCTCTGGCGCGGTGGCGATGAAGCCGTGATCGATGGTGCGATGGTGAACGGCTCGGCCGAGGCGGTAGGCTGGTTCGCCGGCCGGGCGCGGCTGATCCAGAGCGGATTCCTGTATTCCTATGCCTTCTGGATGATCGTCGGCCTGGTGCTGCTGCTGGGCTGGTTCCTGATCAGGATCTAGCGGACGCCATTGCTCATGCACGGTACCGGCATACTCTCCACCCTCATCTGGCTGCCCGTCGGCGGGGGGCTGCTCACGCTCCTGATCGGCGATGGCAGGGCGCGCCTGGCGCGCTGGTTTGCGCTGCTGGTGGCGCTGGCGACCTTCGCGCTGTGCCTGCCGCTGTGGCAGGCGTTCGATACCACGACCGCGAATTTCCAGTACCTCGAGCGGCTGGCCTGGATTCCGCAGCTGCACGCCGATTACTACCTCGGCGTCGATGGCATCTCGCTCCCGCTGATCCTGCTGACGGCGTTCATGACCGTGCCGGTCATCATTGCGGGCTGGAGCGTCATCGACAAGCGCCCGGCACAGTACTACGCCGCCTTCCTGATACTCGAGGGCCTGATGATCGGCGTGTTCTGCGCGATGGATGCGCTGCTGTTCTATTTTTTCTGGGAAGCGATGCTGATCCCGATGTTCCTGATCATCGGCATCTGGGGCGGGCCGCGGCGCGTCTACGCCACGCTGAAATTCTTCCTGTACACCTTTCTGGGCTCGGTGCTGATGCTGGTGGCCCTGATCTACCTGTACGTGCAATCCGGCGATTACACGATCGCCGGATTCCAATCGCTCCCGCTCTCGCTGGCGGCGCAGCGCTGGATCTTCCTGGCCTTTCTCCTGGCCTTTGCGGTCAAGGTGCCGATGTGGCCCGTGCACACCTGGCTGCCCGATGCGCACGTCGAGGCGCCTACCGGGGGCTCGGTGATCCTGGCGGCGATCATGCTGAAGATGGGCGGCTACGGTCTGCTGCGCTTCAGCCTTCCGATCACGCCCGACGCCAGCCGGGAGCTCGACTGGCTGGTGATCGGTCTCTCGCTCATTGCCGTCGTGTACATCGGCTTCGTGGCGCTGATGCAGACCGACATGAAGAAGCTGATTGCCTATTCATCGATCGCGCACATGGGTTTCGTCACCCTGGGCGCGTTTCTTGCCTTTGACATCCAGGGCGCCACCGGATTGCTGCGCGGCGCGGTCAACGGGCTCGATGGGGCCATGGTGCAGATGGTCTCCCACGGCCTGATTTCCGGCGCGCTGTTTCTGTGTATCGGCGTGATGTACGACCGCCTGCACAGCCGCAACATCAGCGACTACGGCGGCGTCATCAATGTCATGCCGCGCTTCGGTGCCTTCATGGTGTTGTTCGCGCTCGCCAACGCCGGGCTCCCGGGCACCTCCGGCTTCGTGGGGGAGTTCCTGGTCATTCTGGCTGCCTTCAAGGCCAGTTTCTGGTACGCCTTCCTGGCGGCCACCACATTGGTGCTGGGCGCGGCCTACACGCTCTGGCTCGTGAAGCGCGTGATCTATGGCCCCGTGGCCAACGATCGGGTCGCGGCGATGACCGACCTGAACGGACGGGAATTCCTGGTGCTCGCGATGCTGGCGGTGGCGGTGCTGGCGCTCGGATTGTGGCCGGCACCGCTGGTGCGGACGATGGAAGCCTCGATGCAGCACCTGCTGCAACAACTGGTCATCAGCAAGATTCCGGTGGGCTAGTGCGATGAACGGAACCGTCCTGACCCTTGATGCCCTGCGCCCGGCCATCCCGGAGATCGCGCTGAGCCTGGCCATCTGCGCGTTGCTGATGTTTGACGCATTCGCCGGTCCTGCGCGCCGCCAGCTGACCGCCATACTCACGCTGGTCCTGCTGGCGGTCTGCGCCTGGCTCACGGCCACGGTGGGCGCGGTGCAGGAGCGCACGGTGCTGTTCGATGGGCTGTACGTCGCCGACCGGCTCGGCGTGTTCCTCAAGCTGGCTGGGTTCCTCGCGATCGGCACGTCGCTTTTCTATTCGCAGGCCTACCTCGAGCGGCGGCGGATCCGCGGCGGTGAGTATCAGGTGCTGGCGCTCACCGCGCTCCTGGGCATCTGCGTGCTGGTTTCGGCCAACAGCCTGCTCACGGTATACCTGGGCGTCGAGCTGCTCTCGCTCTCGCTGTACGCGCTGGTGGCCTTCGACCGTGATTCGGGCGTAGCAGCGGAAGCGGCCATCAAGTATTTCGTGCTGGGCGCGATCGCTTCCGGCGCACTGCTGTATGGCATGTCGATGCTGTATGGGCTGACCGGCACGCTGAGCCTGGACAAGCTGGCGACGGTCGGTGCGGCGCACGGCGCGGGCTTTGTCATTGCCGTCACCTTCATCGTCGTGGCCGTGGCCTTCAAGTTCGGCGCCGTGCCCTTCCACATGTGGGTGCCCGACGTCTATCACGGTGCCCCGGCGAGTGTGGCGCTGCTGATCTCCACCGCGCCGAAGCTGGCTTCCTTCGCTCTGGTGACCCGGCTCCTGGTCTACGGGCTGGGTGCGGACCCGACGCTCTGGGTGCAGATACTCACGGCCCTAGCGGTGCTCTCGCTGCTGGCGGGGAATCTGATTGCCATCGCGCAGGCGAGCATCCGCCGCATGCTGGCCTATTCGGCCATTGCCAATGTCGGATTCATATTGCTGGGCTTTATTACGGCAGGGCCGGCTGGCTACCGTGCGGCGCTTGCCTATACGCTGGTGTATGTGCTGACCACACTCGGCTCCTTCGGCGTGGTGCTGCTGGCGGCGCGCACCGACGGGGAGGCGGAAGAGCTGGACGACTACAAGGGATTGGCCGCGCGAGATCCGATGCTGGCGCTGATGATGCTGATCCTGATGTTCTCCACCGCGGGTGTGCCGCCGTTCGTGGGCTTCTGGGCCAAACTGTGGATCATCCAGGCCCTGCTCGACGCGCACCACGCCGGCCTCGCCACGCTCGCGGTATTGACCTCCGTCGTGGGCGCCTACTATTACCTGCGGGTTATCTG
Source organism: Gammaproteobacteria bacterium (assembly GCA_025350345.1). Lineage (GTDB taxonomy): Bacteria > Pseudomonadota > Gammaproteobacteria > Steroidobacterales > Steroidobacteraceae > FEN-1191. The sequence goes on along the minus strand of JANXYA010000066.1, from coordinate 466 downwards.
GTTTATGTACTTCGATGCCGGTCGGGCGCAGTCGCCCATCGATCGGCAGCCACTGACGCGCGGTGTGCTCGCCCTCAACGCGCTGGCGACGCTAGCCTTAGGGGTAATGCCAAACGCGTTGCTGGCCCTGTGCTCGAGCCTGATCGGCTAAACAGGCACCGGGAAGCCTCCTCCGGGAGGTGGAGGAGGGCGGTGGCTTTCCATCCCGCGCAGTTGGTGTAGAATGCGCGGCCCTTCTGGTGCGGGGTGGAGCAGTCTGGCAGCTCGTCGGGCTCATAACCCGAAGGTCGCAGGTTCAAATCCTGCCCCCGCTACCAATATCCTCGGTTCTAACCGAGCACATCGGTAACGGTTTATACCGGAGACATAGGTAACACTTTAGCACTGAAGGGGTTTGGGGCGCATTCGACGCGGCCGGACTCGTGATCGAAGAAGCCTAGATCGTAGTGCATGAAGCTGATCAGCC
>JANXYA010000048.1 GCA_025350345.1 Gammaproteobacteria bacterium | reverse complement strand
ATAACTCGTGAGCGTCGACGCGGTGGTGTTGACCAGCATCTGCGGCGCCGCACTGCTCGCATCCAGTCCAGAACCAGACCACTGATCCACATTGAAAACGCTGCCATTGGCCAGATCCGTCGCGGAAAAACCGGCGAGCCTCAATGTGGAAAACCCAACACCAGCAGCGGAATTCTCGTAGCCGTAGGACCATCCGCCGTTCGGATTCAAGCTTGGCGCGTAGTACATCGGAACTGCGTAGTAGTCCGATGTCGCCGCGATCGATGGGACCATGCCATGGAAGCCCACCAGTGCGGGACGATGATCGGAGATCGATGCGCCATTGACCACGGTCAGCAATTCGGCCTGCGCTCCGAAGGCGATGGCGTTGGGAGTATCCGCGGCGGTTCCGACGCCCTGGTATGCGACATAGCTGCCGTCGGGTGCGATGCGGATGACCTCCTGGCTGGCGTAGGCGGAAGCATACAAATAGCCGTACGGATCAAAGGCAAGAGAGGCAATCCCCGATGCAGGCGAATCAAAGAATGCCGCTGCATCGCCGAATGGATCGACTTTGAAGATCTTTGTGCCGTATCGGCTCGGAGCACCGAAGCCCGCGATATACAGATTGCCCAGTGTGTCGAATGCGAGTCCGTACGGGGCGGCGCTAGGGTCGGGCTGACCGCTGACTACCGATACGGGTGCGCGCCAGAACGTACTGCGAGCTGCGGAATTCCAGGTGCCCGTGGCAGCAACGAATGGGAACTCGTAGACAGCCTCATCGCTCCAGGATGAGACGAACATGTTGCCGGCCGCGTCAAAGGCAAGGCCAGTCGGATTGTTTATGCCAGACACGACTTGCGACCAGAGACCGCTTGACGGGGCGTACTGCCAGACTGCGTTCAGTGACGCCGGCTGCCCTGCCGCAGGTGCTCCGCCGCCGTCGGCGACGAACAGGCTTCCGCCATAGAACGCGAGCGCGCTGACATTGCCAAAACCGCCAACCGGACCCGCCAGCGTCGAGGGACCCACGCCAGACAGAGAAAAGACCCCTACCCCGGGATTGCCGTTGCCGATCGGATTTTGCGCGTAGTAGACGTTGGTGGTGGTTGGATCGTAGGCGATGCCTGCTGCCTGCCCGCCGCTGAAGGGAACGTCGAAAACGAAGATCCATGAGGGGCCAACAAAGCCGCTCGCTACCGAACAGCTCTGCAGCATTGACTGCGGCGCCGCCGCAGGCACGATCGCGATGCGATTCGTAACCGCTGTCCACGGTGGCGCTGTCAGGGTGCTGACGACGTCAACCGTGGTGTCGATGAAAGAGAGTCCGGTGGCAGATTCACCCGCTACCAGTGCGAAGCGACCGGAAGGCGCGACGGCAATGCCACCGGGGCCGGCAGCGACCGCAATCGTCGGCTGCAACGGGACGCCTGCGACAACAGCGTTGCTTGCCGTGGCGATGACGGAAACATCATTGCCCACCGAATTCGTGACGTACAAGTAAGCGCCATCGGGGCTCAGGGACAGCGCCTTCGGTGCCACGCCGACGGCGATCGGTGGGTCCAGAACGCCTGAGTACACAGTATTAATGCGTGCAATGGAGTTTGCACTGGTAACGGCCACGAAAAGGGTGCGTGCGTCGCGGCTGACGACGATGTCCTGGAGGGTTCCGCCCACGCTGATGGGTGGGTAGAGCACGGTGTTGCTGGCGGTCTGGATCAACGAGACGGTGCCGTCGTTGGAATTGGACACGTAGGCGGTCAGGCCATTCGGACTCATCGCCACGCTTACCGGCGTGCGGCCCACGGCGATGGCCGGGGTCAGGGGGCTGCCCGCCACCACGGTCTGGGTGGCCGTGTCGATCACCGTGACATCGTTGCCCTGGGAATTGGTCACGTAGGCGCGCCGGCCGTCCGGAGTGAAGGCCACCGCGGACGGAACAAGACCCACGGTGACGGTGTTGACCACGGTGTTGTCGCTGGTGCGGATGATCGAGACCGTGCCGGGCACGAACGGACCAGAGGGCCCCGTGACCGGCCCCTGGTTGGTGACGTACACGAAGGCCCCGTCGGGGCTTACCGCCACCCCATAGGGCTGCACGCCCACCGCGATGGTGGTGACCACGGCCCGGTTGAGCGTATCGATCACCGAGACCGTCGAAGGATTCAGACCGTCCCCCTGGTTCGTCACGTACGCATAAGGCAACACCGGCAACGAACCCGTGGAGACCACCAGATCCACCACGGTGTCCGGATTCACCAGGCTCGCGACAACCCCGGCGGGGGGCGTCTGCGCGACAACCTTGCCCGTGGGCAGGCCGCTCGTTTGCAGCGACACACGGCCCATCAGCAGCCCGCTCGCCCGGACCGAGTCCACCGCCGCCGAAAGCGCGAGTCCCGTGAGATCGGGAACCACCCGCCCGACGCCGGAGCCGGACGAAATCACGAAGCTGATCGCCGTACCGGCGTTGGCAAGGTTTCCCCAGGCGATCGATTGCGCGAGAACGATTCCCGCCGGCACCGTCGCGCTCGTTGCCGTGGTGATCGAGCCCATCGCAAATCCGGCGTTTTGGAGCAGCACCGGCAAGGCAACCTGGGGCTCGCCGACGAATTGCGGAACGATGAGCCGCTGTGGGCCCAGGGACGTGACCACGCTCACCACGGTTCCGCGTGGGACCAGGGTGCCCGGCGCCGGCGTCTGGCTGATGACCACCCCCACCGGCACCGTGTTGCTGTATCCGACCAGACCGTTTGGATCGTTCACCAAGCCGTCCAGGGGCAAGGCGGCGACAACATCGCTGCTGTTCAGGCCCACGAGGTTGGGTACGTAGACGGCCGCCCCGCCCGAGGACACGAGCAAGTTGACCGCTGCTCCCGGGCTGACCTGGGATCCGGCGGAGGGGGTCTGGCTGATCACGCTGCCCGCAGCGATCGCGCTGTTGGGGGCGGTGGCGACGCTCCCCACCACGAGCCCGGCATTGAGCAATGCGGCCGTTGCTGCCGACTGAGCCAGAGACACGAGCTCGGGCACTGCCACCAGTGGCGGCCCCGAGGAGAGCACCAGTGCCACCGGAAGGCCCCGGGTGACGAGGGCGCCTGCGGCGGGCGATTGGCTCACCACGCTGCCGGCGGCGATGGTTCCGCTGCTCGCGGTGGAAAGCGTGCCGACGAGCAGACCTGCGGTCTGAAGGGCAGAGGCCGCCGCGGCCTGGGTGAGCGACACCAACGCAGGCACCGGCACCAGTGCCGGCCCGGAAGACACCAGGATGTTCACCGGCGCTCCGGGAACCGCCGCTGAGAGTGCCGCGGGCGCCTGGCCGATCACAAGTCCGGCGGCAAGGACGTTGTTGGCGCTCGTCACGGTGCCGAGCGTCAGCCCTGCAGCCTGGATCGCACTGGTTGCCGCCGGCTGCGTCAGTCCCGCGAGATTGGGTACCGTGTCCTGTCCGGGGATCTGGATCGGAATGCGCGCGAAGCCCTGGTTCCCGGTGGCATTGGTCGCGGTGGCGAGAAGCGTGCGTGTTTCGGCCGGGCCGCTGATATTGGGGAAGACCGCCTGGTAGGTATTCGGCGCGATCAGCGTCGCGGCGACGGCCTTTCCGGGAGCCGTGGTGTCGCCGCTTCCATTGATGTCGAAGGTGGCGTATGCGGACTGGATCGCGCTGCTGGCGCTGGCCGTAAACGTGACCGTCAGCGAAGCCCCGGTGTTCACGCTCGAACCCGACGCCGGCGACGTGATCGTCACCACCACCGCGGAGCCGTCCAGGGTGCCGTACAGATTCTCGTAGTCCGTCAGGGAGAACTCCTGCTGCGCGACGGCGCCGAAGTTCAGGCGCGGATCGCTGCCCCCTAGAAAGATGAAGGAGTTGGCAAAATCGTGTTGCAGGTTCCAGGTGTCGGTATAGACCGGGTCGGTCGGGGTCGAGTATCCGGGTGCCGTGACACCGCAATCCCACTGGTACGTGTAGTTCATGAGGCTGCGATAGCTCGGGTTCAGCCCCATCGGGTCATTGACCGTCACTGGCGGCACCGCGAGCGTCCCGCCATGCCGAAGCCCGAGGTTGTGTCCCAGTTCGTGCGCAAGCGTTCTCCACTGCTGGCAGGCGCTGCCGCCGGTGAACAAGCGGGTAGAACCTCCCGATTGCTCCATCGCAAATGCGGCTCCCAAAGAAACAAGGATGTCGTTCCCGGGTCTGGAGTTGCCGTCCGCGCCGCCGCCGGGAAGGGAATGGAGGAATTCCTCCGAGATTCCTGCGTTTCCGTAGAGAAAGAGGTAGGTGACCGCCTTCGTGGTGTCGGGCGGAAAGCTTGATCCGACGACGTTTGGAATTTTTGAAGAGATGGGGTCCGGATAGGAGATCAGCTGCAGGTTCAGATTTGGGTTGTTGCCCGTACTACCGGTGATGCGAAACACCTGACCCTGTCCCGGGCCGCTGAGAATGCTCACGAAGGTGTTCTTGACCTCTTTCAGGCCCAGGCAATCAAAATCCCATGGCGTCTTGGAGGCCAAGATATACGACGTTGGGGAGCTCGCGGGATCACGATTGACCGTTCCGGTGCCGATGAAGGGAACGGGGAACGGCACGGGATTTCCGGTGACTGGATCGGCGGTGAGACATATCGTCTTGCTGGAATCCTTATTCGGAAAATTCTTCGAATACGCTCCCACGATCCATTGGCCGAACACGGAATAGTGAAATATCAATTCCCGCGCCCCGCCATTCACCATGCTGAGGTAGGCGCTCTTGACGTCTGACATCGAGGCGGTGGGGAACCCCGAGATGCTGTACGGCGGAGTGCCGCTGGGCGCGAGGTACATGAAGAAACTCGTGCTTGAATCGTTGTTG